>JAYVBW010000030.1:0-2208 GCA_043750255.1 Pirellula sp. | reverse complement strand
GTAAACAATACGGTCGTGGCCTTTTGACCAAATCGAGCAGCCCGTTCCGATTCCGTTACGTCCGAAACACTTCGTCGACCAGTTTGAGTCTCTTCAACGCTGGTTTCCCACGCAGCCGTTGGCTTCTTGGCTGAATCCAGATCGGAAATCATGCCCGCACCGACCGTGGTATTACTGATCCTATCGATAATAATAAAAGCGCCCGTTCCACGATTGCGATGGTATGCATCGAAGTAAATAGGCTGGCTCAGGATGACCGCGCATCGCCCGATTTCGTTCAATTGCAGACTGGGTGCCGGAATCGAGTGAAGGGTGTTTACATCAACGCGGTATCGAAGCGAGTCGATTTGACCGCTGATTGTTTGCGTCGTGTGCTTGAAAAGATACGTTTTTCCAGGCACCATTGCATCGGAACTCATCCAAACAATCGTCGCATCAAATGAGTTGCTGATCTTGGGAACGTTGCCAGGTCGAACAATCATGTCGCCACGCGAGCAGTCGACTTCATCCTCAAGAACCAAGGTGATGGATTGAGAACAAAAGGCTTCCTGTAGATCGCCGTCTTGGGTAACAATCCGTTCCACTTTGCTTGCCCGTTTCGAAGGCAGGACAATGATTTCATCCCCCTGGCGAATGATGCCTGAAGCAACTGTTCCGCAGAAACCTCGGAAATCGAGGTTCGGGCGGTTTACAATTTGAATTGGCAATCGAAAATCTTTTAGATTGCGATCGGAACCGATGTAAACGGACTCAAGTAAATTCATGAGCGTGTTGCCACGATACCAAGGCATATTCACGCTGGGGTCCACCACGTTTTCGCCATGCAGAGCAGCGATCGGAATGAAATGCAAATCGGGCAAATCTAACCTCGAACCGAAGTCTCTGTAATCGTTGCAAATTTCGTCATAGCGGTTTTGACTGTATCCGACGAGGTCCATTTTGTTGATCGCAACGACCACGTGCCGAATGCCTAGAAGTGAAACAATGAAACTGTGCCGTTTTGTCTGCGTCAATACCCCGTACCGAGCATCAATGAGAATGATGGCCAAGTCTGCGGTCGATGCACCCGTAGCCATGTTGCGAGTGTATTGTTCATGGCCTGGAGTGTCAGCGATGATGAACTTGCGTTTGGCCGTTGAAAAATAGCGATACGCAACGTCGATCGTTATACCTTGCTCACGTTCGGCCTTGAGTCCGTCCGTAACAAGGGCCGGATCAAAACCGCCGCCCGTCGTACCATGTACTTTGCTTTCGGCTTCTAATTGTGCCAGTTGATCTTCGTAGATCATCTTGCTGTCGAAGAGAAGCCGACCAATGAGCGTACTTTTTCCATCGTCTACGCTACCGCATGTGATGAATCGCAGTAGTTCTTTGCGTTCATGCTGATCTAGGTATGCCAAAATATTTTCGGCAATCAAATCACTCTGGTGCGACATAACTAGAAGTATCCCTGCGTCTTTTTGAGTTCCATACCTGCACCACCGCCATCTTGGTCGATTACTCGTCCTTGGCGTTCCGAAGTCTTTGTCAAAAGCATTTCTTGAATAATCTCAGGCAACGTAGTGGCTGTTGATTCAACCGCTCCCGTCAGCGGGTAGCAGCCAAGTGTTCGAAATCGCACCATTTTGTATTCAACGACTTCTCCGGGTCTGAGTTTCAAACGATCATCGTTGAGATGAATCAACGTGCCGTTGCGTTGGACAACTGGCAGCATTTTGGCAAAGTACAAATCCGGTATCGGAATCTTATCTAAATAAATGTATTGCCAGACATCCAGTTCGGTCCAATTCGAGAGCGGAAATACGCGAATACTTTCGTTTGGATTGACGCGTGAGTTGTAGAGATTCCAAAGTTCTGGCCGTTGGTTTTTCGGATCCCAGCGATGGAATTTGTCTCGAAACGAAAAGACACGTTCCTTGGATCGCGACTTTTCCTCGTCGCGGCGAGCACCGCCATACGCTGCGTCGAATCCATGTAGATTGAGAGCTTTTTTTAACGAATCCGTCTTCATCACTTCCGTATGTTTTTCGCTGTTTTCACCAGGATCGATTCCCAGTTTGAGCCCTTCGTGATTGATGTGAACAATCAATTCGATCCCCAGTTCGTTTTTCACGTAGTTGTCGCGAAACTGGATCATTTCCTTGAATTTCCAAGTCGTATCGACATGCAGGAACGGAAAAGGGGGCTTGGCTGGATAGAACGCTTTAA
>JAYVBW010000029.1:0-2330 GCA_043750255.1 Pirellula sp. | reverse complement strand
CGTGACTTGAGACGGCTGCTTCAAGAGTTACCATGCCATTTACGATCCGAAGATTTTCCAAGCCTTTTAGGTGCAATCGCATCACAACAGGATTAGGCCATTTATCCTCAGTTCGTTCAATCACAGCTTGACTGATTCCAAACGGACGTGATGAGGAAGATCGTTGCGTATTTACGGTAAAGCATCATGCGAGGATCTCGTTGACCACTCGGCCGTAGACGTCGGTCAGGCGAAAATCCCGTCCAGCATAGTTGAAGGTTAGACGACGGGCTAGCAGGCACTGTCGGCCGAAACGGTCTGTCCGGAGACCAGCCCCGATTCCGTAGAGCTTAAACATCGATTCCGATTCGGAACTCAAGTCGAGCAAGTCCGGGATCTCGCTCTGCATTCGAAAGGCAAGTTCAAACGATTCGATGGCTCCCTCGATCTCTGGATTGGAGGAATCGCGTTGAAGCTTGCGAGCATTGAAGTCTCTAATCAAATCGAGCTGATTTCGCTGCTCGACCAATGATAGTCGCGGATTATCCATGTTCTTAAGAGGCGGCCCAGGTTCCTGGTCAATCCCAAGAAATGCATCGTAGAAGCCTGGAATCTGATTCGTACCGATCTTCGTGCCTTGGAAAATGGCTGGTAGGAATGCGCTCCCGTAATTATGGGCTCCGCCGTTATCCGCAGGAGGGTTAATTGTTATGAACCCGGGAAGGTTCGTGTTCTCGGTTCCCAATCCATAGAGCGACCAAGCACCGATGGAACGGTGTTGGACCAGCACAGGCCGGACTTCCGATTCGAAGAAGGCGATGCCTGCTTGCGAATCGGTCTGATCGGCGTTCAACGGTGCTCGGGTGAGCGTCGGAGCGATTGCGAGGAACCAGCAAATCATCACCCGTCCAAAGTTCATAAGCACGTTCCTTTCAGCGAATCCCAATTACAACAGGAGAGGATAGTTTAGTAATTGTACCATCCGAATCAGCTGCGGATGCAAAAAGTGCGGCCAAGAGCAAGGGTCGGCAAAGCTACAACGACTACAGATGTCGCGCTGACGTTCTGCTCGCAAAAAATAATCTGAAAATGAATGTGGATCGCGGGCAAGTGGCGTCGGTATACCATTGTCGGACAAAATGACCGATGAAACCGGAATACCTTCAAAACCGTGTGAAATGAACTCAGAATTAGGAATATATCGATGAAATTCAAATTGCAAATGCTGGCGACGCTAGTTGCCGTCGCTTTTCCCATGATTGCTTCGGCACAAGAGGAACGCAAGGATCGGACACCTGACAAACGGCCCGATATGCAACGGCCCGGTTATGGACCAGGAGCTGGCGGGTTTCAAGGAGGACCGATGGCCATGCTGCAAATGATGCCAATTTTGAAAGTGCTCGATACCGACCAAGACGGAAAGCTCTCGGCAAGCGAAATTGCCAACGCTTCAAAGGCACTCATTCAATTAGACAAGGACGGCGATGGAATCATCAGTGTTGAAGAAATGCGGCCAGACATGAGCAAAATGCCAGGTGGGATTGCCGGGGCTGGACCAGGTGCCAATGGCCAGCCTAACGGTGCAATGATGGTGAAGATGTTCGAAAGGAACGATGCAAATGGAGACGGCAAATTGACGGGCGATGAGATTCCCGAACGCATGCGAGATAAACTGAAAATGGTCGACAAAGACGGCGATGGTTCAATCTCGAAATCAGAATTCGCTGCGATGGCTGCCAGGATGGAAGATGGACTAGGCAAGCGTCCAGGCAAAGATGGCAACGCCGGCGGGGGTGTCAAACCTAAACGCCCAACCGAATAGTCTTTTTGGCAATGCATTAACCCCATATCGCTAGCCCTAATGTCACTCAGTTTGCGATTTCGTGAACCGGTGGGCGCTAGCCCCGGGCCTTAATTGCGCAGCAATTTCGCTCGTGACGCCGCCAATGGCTAACACTTACCGCTAGCCTGCGTTTTTCGAGTCAGCAATCGTCATCATTCGACCCCTTTACTTCACTGAGCAATGGTATGACTGCCAAACCTGATTTCACAACGATTGCGGTTCTCGCTTCGGTATTATCCTTTGGATCAATCGCGCTGGGCCAAGCTGATCAGCCGTTGTCTACCGAAAGCGTGCAGTTTTTTGAAACCAAGATTCGACCGGTATTGGTAGCGCAATGCTACCGATGCCATTCCGCTGATGGCCAAGGGATTCGAGGCGGGCTGTCCTTGGAAAGTAAGGACGCGATGCTGGCTGGTGGCGAGTCGGGGCCAGCCATTGTTCCAGGCAATCTTGAGGAGAGCATGCTATGGAAGGCAATCAACTACCAAGACTATAAGATGCCACCCAA
>JAYVBW010000028.1:0-5115 GCA_043750255.1 Pirellula sp. | reverse complement strand
GAAGTGATATGCGGGTCCGCGAAATCAAAAACATTGAATAGCTCAGGCAAATCATTTCGAATCACAGGCAAGTAAATACTTCGATTCGGAAAATCGGTTCGCCTTCGAATTTTGTTAGCTCCCACTGCGGTCGCTTGATCGCCTAAATACGACACGGAAGAATCCATAGGCGACCAATCGAGTTTACCCGCCGCGACGAGCATCGCATCACGAAACGATTCTGGGTCGAGTCGACGTCGATGAGCCCGCCACAACAAACGATTTTCCGGATCGATTGTGTTATTGCTGGCATCGTACTTACTGTTCAAAGCAAACGTGCGACTCAAAACAATTTGTCGGACTAGTGCTTTGGTGGACCAGCCGGATTCGATCAGTTCACTGGCTAAATAGTCAAGCAGTTCTGGATGGGATGGAGGTTCGCCTGTTCGTCCGAAATTGTCGACCGTTCGCACCAAGCCAATTCCGATCAAATGGTGCCATATGCGATTCGCTTGAACACGGGCCACGAGTTGGCTGGCTGGGCTTTTTCGATCGAACAACCAGTGGGCCAATTCAATCCGCCCACTTTGCTGTGATGGTATTTCGAGCTTTTCGGATTTGCTGAGAACCGTCAAAAAACCGCGAGGGACGCTGGCGCCCAATCGATCAAATTGCCCAGCAATGCGGATGTGCTCATCGGCTGGTTCTTTGACATCGGCGGGGATCATGGCTCGAGACGGAATCATGGGG
The DNA here is from genome assembly GCA_043750255.1 of Pirellula sp. Lineage (GTDB taxonomy): Bacteria > Planctomycetota > Planctomycetia > Pirellulales > Pirellulaceae > JBKCUI01. Next base: position 4,386 of record JAYVBW010000028.1, on the reverse strand, counting down.
GCAGTAGTAATTGCAGATGTCAATTCGGCAATCAATGCTTGCTGGGCTTCGATCCGTTCCACACTAGTCCTACAGTAATTGATTGCTTCGATAGCAACCGCTTCGGGGTCCTTCTCACGCAGCGCAGAAAACTCCTCCTCGCCTTTGTCCTTCTTGAGGGCTTCGAGTGCTGACTCAGCCCGATTTTTCTTTTCAATCAGTTTTGGTTTGTTGCGATAATAAGCTTCGTAAGCATCATCGGCATCTCCTCCATTTGGACCGAGCCCGACCAGTCTCTCCATGACTCGCTGTTCATTGAGCATATGCCTTTTTTCCATTACGCTTGTGGAGGCAAGGATACCCGCTAGCGCATAGTAGTCGGCTGTAGGAACCGGATCGAATTTGTGATCGTGACAGCGTGCGCAACCGAGTGTTTGCCCGAGGATTGCTTTGCCGATCGTATCGATCTGCTCATCCGCAATCTCCATACGCTGGTTCTTTTCGATGTTTCCAAGCAATACCTTTGGGCCGATTACCAGGAAGCCTGCAGCGATGCGCTGTTGATCGCGCTGTTCGATCGAATTGAATGGCAAAAGGTCGCCAGCGATTTGCTCTAGTACAAATCGATCTATCGGCAAATCGTTGTTGATCGCCTTGATGACCCAATTGCGATAGCGCCAGGCTTCTCGGAACAAGAAATTTTCATCCAGTCCATTCGAATCGGAATAGCGAGCAAGATCGAGCCAGTGTCTTCCCCAACGTTCACCAAAGGCAGGTGAAGCTAGCAAGCCATCGACAAGTCTTTCAAGTGCGTCAGGTTGTTCATCGCCAATGAAGGTTCGAACTTGTTCGATAGACGGCGGAAGTCCTGTTAATTGAAAATGAATGCGTCGCACCAAATCGCGAGGGTCTGCGTCTGGAACTGGAATCAACCCTCGATCCGTTTGTTTCGCCAACACAAATTGGTCGATTGGCGATTGAGCCCACTCATGTTTAACCCGCGCAGCGGCGGGCGTATGTTTAACCCGCGCAGCGGCGGGCGTGCCAACAGACATCTCGTTCCGCTGAAGAGGTTGAAATGCCCAGTGATTTTTGCCAGCAATCGGGTCAGACGGACTGTCCGCAGTCATCACTTTATCGTGGCCGGGTCCGGGTGCGCCCATCCGAACCCAGTTCTCAAATTTTGCGATGGCTTCCGCCGACAACGCTTTGATCGGAGGCATCTGAAAATCTGGCTCGGAGTAGCGAACAGCGCGAATGAGCAAGCTTGAATCTACGTCGCCGGGAATAATACTTGGCCCATTCTCGCCACCCTCTAGCCATCCCAATCGGCTATCAAGCGACAGGTTACCCTCCCGCTCCTTTGCTGCCGCAGAATGGCATTGATAACAATGCTGCACTAATAGCGGTCGAATGTGCTTTTCAAAATACGCGACCCCAGCTTCATTCGCTGGGTCTTGGTCTGCGGAGCGTGCGTGAGAACCCCAGATGAGAGCAAGAACTGCAATCGCGAGTTTTGAAATAGGCGGGATTTTGGTTGGGCAGGACATTATTCAATTGCATGCAAGACGAGTCATGGCTTTATAGGTTCAGTAGGCTTTTCCGATTCGACCCACAGTTCATTGGTTTCAGGGTGATACCGATAGACCTTTCCAAGCGGCAGCTTTGGCAGTTTTATCTGCCCAACAACTTCCTTCATGTATTCTTCGTGTGTTTTGGGATCTTTTCCATCATGTAGAGCATTGTACAATTGTGCACTCCTAGGAAGTTCGATATCAAAAACAATTTTTTCTTTTGTATTGAACAGTGCTTTGGCGGGTCCTGCGATGAGCATCCGTGGATCGTTTCCTTTGATATCATCGAGGGAGTTGCCTTGGACTCCCACACCTACTTTGGCAACCTGGTCCGGCATTTCAGGCTCTTTAGGCGGAACAACTGCGGCGGCGGCTTCCTTGTCCCGAATCCGATCCGCTTCCGGCTTGCAGCCCACAACTAGAAAAACAAGACAAACCAGACCCAACAACGCATGCACTTTTCGCATGAATAACCCTCTTGCGAGTTTTCGACAGGAAACATTGGCTCAACAGCTATTAAAATAATAGCTGATGCTCGGTCGATAAGCGAGTCGGTAGGGATTTAACGATTGGAGCATCGCGATTTGAATAAAAGGAGCGACGAACTGGGGATTTTAGGCGGTTTTGCGACGAAACTCCCGAAGATGCGTGACAAGGAAATCTCTAAACCTTTTATTCAGCGATGCCAATGATCGATAACGACGCGTTCCTTCGACAGGAAGTGGAATCTGCCTCACCCGCGAAATTGCGATGGTTACTATTGCAAAAGGCCCATGGACTATCGATCTCTGTCCGAGACCTTTGGCTGCAAGGGAACGCCGATGAAGCCACACAATGGGTAATCCTGATTCAGGAAATCTTGACAGAGTTGCTTGAAGGCATCGTGGATCCCGGGCATGAACTAGCAAGACAACAATCCGATTTGTTCATCTTTCTAATCAAGCTGTTGGTGTTGTCAGGCCAGTCTCAGGACGTCCAAACACTTGAGAGTCTGACGGAGATCCTGCAGATTGAAAAAGATACCTGGGAAATGTTGACACTCCGTGAAGTCTCCGGATCGGCATCGTTTCAGCCGATTCATGAAGATAGTGTTTACGCGGGTTTTGACTTCGAGGCATAAGGATTGTGAGATAGGCTTCCAGACTTTTCGACCTGTACGATTGAATTCGAATTCGCCTATGAAATCCATTGAGCCTGAGGCGCTAGCCGAGCCACGTCGCAGGAAATCGGCTAGCGCCTCAGGCTCAGTAAGGTCCAAACTTATTTGAATCGTACAGGTAAAATGTTGGCCGCTCTCACGCGACATCCATTTTCCGCGGTCCTCCCAATTGGGGCAGGACCCATTCCCCTTGGTTTCGAAATTTAGAGTTTTTAAGGTATTCCATGAGTTTGATTGAAAATATCCGCGGCCGCCAGATCTTTGACTCGCGTGGAAACCCGACCGTCGAAGTGGACGTGACTCTCGTCGATGGTTCTATGGGTCGCGCAGCCGTTCCCAGCGGTGCTAGCACAGGCGCTCACGAAGCTTGGGAACTTCGCGACGGCGATAAAACTATGTACATGGGCAAGGGGGTCCTGCAAGCAGTCGACAACATCAACTCCCAGATCGCTGATGCTATGATCGGTGCCGATGCAATGGATCAACGCGGCGTCGATCAATTGCTCCGTGAAATCGATGGAACACCCAACAAAAAGAACTTGGGTGCAAACGCTATTTTGGGCGTGTCTCTCGCAACAGCGAAAGCCGCGGCGGTTTTCACAAATCAACCGCTCTATCGCTACCTTGGTGGCGCTGGTGCACACTTGCTGCCAGCCCCAATGATGAACATCGTCAATGGTGGCCAACACGCTGACAATTCGGTCGACGTCCAAGAGTTTATGGTCATGCCACTCGGTTTCGAGACATTCACCGATGCATTGCGAGCTGGTACCGAAATCTTCCACAACCTAAAGAAAGTCCTCAGCGAAAAGAAACTCAACACAGCCGTTGGCGATGAGGGCGGTTTCGCACCGGATCTCGGGAGCAATCAAGAAGCCCTCGATTTGATCATGGACGCGATCCAACGTGCTGGCTACGAAGCGGGTAAGCAAATCTTCATTGCCCTCGATGTGGCCGCAACCGAGTTTTACGACGCGAAGACAAAGAAGTACACGATCGATGGCAAACAACTCTCAGGCGATCAAATGGTCGACTTCCTAGCTAACTGGGTTGACAACTACCCGATCTGCTCCGTCGAGGATGGGTGCTCGGAGGATGATTGGGAATCGTGGAAGAAACTGACCGAAAGGGTTGGCAACAAAGTTCAACTCGTGGGGGACGATTTGTTTGTAACCAATACGGATCGGTTGCAACGCGGTATCGACCAAGGGATTGCAAACAGCATTCTCATCAAGGTCAACCAAATCGGAACGCTGACTGAGACCATCGAAGCGATTCAATTGGCCCACCGCAACGGCTACACAAGTATTTCGAGCCACCGCAGCGGCGAGACAGAGGACTCGACGATCGCTGACTTAGCGGTTGCAATGTCGTGCGGACAAATCAAGACCGGCTCCGCTTCGCGGTCCGATCGTATGGCCAAGTACAATCAATTGCTTCGCATCGAAGAAGAACTCGGTGACGGCGCTCGCTATGCCGGCCCGCTGTTCCGCCGACGCTAGAAATCAGATTAGTTTGCAAATCACGTAGGTCCGGCTGTCCTCAGCCGGACAATGTTCACGTAGATCCGGCTGTCCTCAGCCGGACAGTTCACACAATGATTTCATTGACAACTCTCGCGGGGCGTTTATTGGTGATGATCTGCTCTTGGCCGCTGTGGATGAACATCGTTTC
>JAYVBW010000027.1:0-8728 GCA_043750255.1 Pirellula sp. | reverse complement strand
CCATAGCCTATCGCCCGCGCTACACCTCCTGCACCCAATATCAAGACCGATTCGTTTTCGAATGGATCTTTTTTGCCTGTCCAGTTCGTCATCGCTTCCGAAAGACAGTCCATGGCGGCACGAAAGTCAGTATTGTATCCAACCATTTCTTTATCTTCGTTTGCAAAAACAACAGTGTTGCAGGCTCCGATTCCCTGTGCTGCCGATTCCGCTTGGTCTAGCAGATGCAATATGGTTTGCTTGTGTGGTATCGTCACACTCAAACCACCAATTTTTTCTTCCTTGCACCATGACAAGAACACTTCCAACTCGTCAGCAGAAACGCGAAACGGTATGTAACGGTAGTTCAGTTTGTTTGCCAAAAACGACGCATTGTGGATCAATGGACTGTAGGAATGCGCAATCGGATCGGCAACGACCCCATAAATCTTCGTCTCCGCATCGATCGTGTCCGCGCGATACACATTCTTCATTTGGTCGAAACTGAGCTGACCTGGCGCAACGGCTTTTTCCGGATTGAACACACAATAAGTGAACGGAGCTCCATAGCGGGTCGCCAAAATGCGGCTCGGTATTCCGTAGTCTCCCATGCTGATGCCAATCGTGGGAACCGATGCCGTTTCCATGATTTGAAGCATGCGAATCGTGTCCCGAAACGAATTCCCCTGAACCGCGATCTTGACGATGTCCGCGTCCAGTTTCGCTAATCCAGAATGCAACGTCTCTAATTTTTTGGGCGTGCCTTCAAAGTCATGAAGACTGATGATTCGTTTTGTCTTGCCATAACGCGGGATTTTCGTCGCGATGTCCTCTTCCAAATCTATATATTCGATCCCCATCGAAATGGCGGATCGCAAGAGCATCAATCGTTCTTCCTCAGTCCGATCCCATCGCCCGCCGTCCACTTTCCGACGGCATGTTACCACGACCGGCGTCGGACGATTTTTGAGTAGCCTAGCTAAATCAATGCTACGCCCAATGTAGTCCAATCGAAGCTCGACAAGCTGCGCCCCTAGCTCCGCAACTTGAATATGTTCTGCAATCGCGCTCTTATGTTTGGTTCTTGCAATCGTGACGCACAGCATGATACGGACAAATCTAGGAGGAAAGGAATTGAGTAGGGATAACAGTAAATGTCAAGGAAATCATGGTGACAAAATGATCGGAGTGCCAGTCCAAGTGAGAAACCTCTCAAGCAATTTTGGTCCAGGTTCTGTTAAGAAACTTTCGGGATGAAACTGCCAGCCTTCTATCGCATACTCCCTATGACGAACCCCCATGATAATCCGATTTCCTTCTTGATCGTGTACCCAGGCCGAAACCTGCAAACATTTCGGCAGGCTTTCCGGTGAAATCACCAGCGAATGGTAACGGGTCGCAATAAATGGGTTTTCAATTCCCGCAAACATCCCCTTGCCGTCATGAAGTATTTGATCGGTCTTTCCATGCATCAATTGTTTCGCACGAACGATTTCCCCGCCGAATGCTTGCCCTATTGATTGGTGCCCCAAACAAACACCTAAAATCGGAAACTCCGTATGCAATTGCTTAATCAGCGGAACACAGATTCCTGCTTCATTCGGTGTACAAGGGCCAGGCGAAAGGATGATCCGGTCCGGTCGCATCTCTCGGATCTCACCAATCGACAATTCGTCGTTTCGGTAGATCCTGACGTCAAGGGACGCGTCGATTTCCCCAAGTCTTTGAACCAAATTGTAGGTGAATGAGTCGTAGTTATCGATCAGGAGGATCATGGAATTTGCGGCCGAGTGACGGTTTACTGAACTGGCGTCCGATGATACTTTGGCCAAGAAATCCTGTCCAATCGGACGTTGGGGTTGAGAATCGTGACGCTTGCCGATAAGTTGCTTTCCATTGAATTCGCTTCAAATTCACTCTCACTATTCGACAATTTAATGCACGCTTATCGAACTCACCATTGCTCGCAACTCCGCAAAGATTCGGTAGGGCAAAGCGTTCGCTTGTCCGGTTGGGTCTATCGCAAGCGAGACTTTGGCAACCTATTGTTTATCGATTTGCGTGACCACTATGGCGTATCTCAAATCGTTGTCGAGCGGGACAGCGCCGCGTTTCCATTGGCGGAATCCTTGCGGAGCGAATCCGTGATTCGAGTGGATGGACGTGTCAACGCTCGAGCGGACGACGCGATCAATCCGAATCTGGTCACCGGCGAAATCGAAGTCCGAGCGACCGCAATCGAATTGCTTTCCGAAGCGGCCGATTTACCATTGCCAGTGTTCGGCAATGCAGAATACCCCGAAGAAATTCGACTCCGAAACCGTTTTCTCGACCTTCGCCGCGAAAAACTCCACGCAAATATCGTCCTGCGAAGCAACGTCGTAGCCAGCTTGCGTCGCCGCATGATCGATCAGGGATTCACGGAATTTCAAACTCCGATCCTGACGGCCTCAAGCCCAGAGGGTGCACGAGATTTCCTAGTGCCGTCACGAATTCATCCAGGGAAATTTTATGCGCTACCCCAAGCGCCGCAAATGTTCAAACAATTGTTGATGGTCGCTGGTTTCGATCGCTATTTCCAAATTGCACCGTGTTTTCGAGACGAAGATGCACGTGCGGACCGCTCTCCTGGCGAATTCTATCAACTCGATTTTGAAATGAGTTTCGTCACACAAGACGACGTTTTCGCAGCCATTGAACCGGTGTTGTACGGTGTCTTCGACGAGTTTTCCGGTGAGCGAACAGTGACCAAACCGCCGTTCCCGCGAATTGCCTATAAGGAATCGATGCTGAAATACGGCAGCGACAAACCCGACTTGCGAAATCCAATTGAGATATCGGACGTTTCGGAAATTTTCCGCGGCGGCGGCTTCGCGGTTTTCGCAAAAGCCATTGAGGAGGGTTCAGTAGTGCGTGCCATTCCAGCCCCGGGCGCAGGCGTTCGAGCCCGCAGCTTCTTTGACGGAACCAATCAATGGGCCAAAGACGAAGGCTTCGCGGGACTCGGCTATATCAATTTCAAAGGTGGCGAAGGGGGTGGCGGAATCGCTAAAAACCTCGGACCGGAACGGGTAGGACACCTCGTCAAACAGATGGGGCTTGGCCCAAACGACGGAGTATTTTTCTCCTGTGGCAAGCCATTGGAAGCCGCAAAACTAGCAGGCTTGGCTCGTACTCGAGTCGCGATTGAGCTCGATCTCATCGAAAAGAATACGTTCAAATTCTGTTGGATCGTTGACTTTCCAATGTACGAATTCGATGAAGTAGAACAAAAAGTGGTCTTTAGCCATAATCCATTTTCTATGCCCCAGGGTGAGATGGACGCATTGATGACCATGAATCCGCTCGACATCTTGGCTTTCCAATATGACATTGTCTGCAATGGTATCGAACTCTCCTCGGGTGCGATAAGAAACCACAAACCGGAGATCATGTACAAAGCCTTTGAACTGGCCGGCTACGATCGTAGTTTGGTCGACGAAAAATTCCGAGGCATGATCAACGCTTTCAAATTCGGAGCCCCACCACACGGCGGTTCAGCTCCAGGCGTCGACCGAATCGTAATGCTGCTGGCGGACGAACCCAACATTCGTGAAGTCATCTTGTTCCCTATGAATCAAAAGGCCGAGGACTTGATGATGGGGGCACCGTCTGAGGTATCGGCCAAACAACTACGCGAACTCGGAATCAAATTCACCAGCGACGGCCCCAAGTCGTAGCAGTTTTCCTACGCCGACGCCGCTATCCAATTGGCACTCACTTTGCGGTTTTCGTGAACCGGTGGGCGCTAGCCAAATGCCGCTGACTTTGCAAATTAGCCGGAACGCGCTAGCGTCCGGTTTCTTTCGAATCCCTGGAAAACCGGGTGCTAGCGCACTGCGGCTGATGGAATTCGAAATCAAAGTGTGAACCGGCGAGCGTTAGCCCAATGCCGCTGACTTTGGCACCGCAGGTGCCATTTTTCTCGCACAACACCGGACGGCTCGCGCCGTACCGCTACGAAAGTTAGACACCCTAATTAGCGCTTTGATTCTAGGAACGCGAGCAGGTCGGCGAAATCCTCTAGAGCAATCTGTTGATCCAAACCGCCGGGCATGACGGACTGCTTGCTTTCGCTTAGCTCCTCAATCTCAGACTTATCAATGCGACAAATTTTGTCCGCTCCGCAAAGCAACTCAACATAGCTCTCGGTTTGTTTCGAAAGCAAACCATTGAAGACCTCGTCATCCACTGTCCGAATACGAACGGGATAGTAACCCTGTGCCATTCTCAGACTTGGATAAACAATCGCTTCGATCAAATCTCGCCTCGATCTCGAACGCCCAATGGAACTGAGTTCAGGGCCGAGTTTGCCGCCGACATAACCGATTTGGTGGCAACTGCTGCATGCAGCTTTCGCATTGCTAAACACTTGGTATCCGCGTTTTGCGTCGCCCGGAGGTAAACGTTTTAGCCAGCCCTCCAACTCCTCCGCAATGTTCTCAGGAGGCCGAATCGTGGATTGCATCATGGCAGCCCACTGTTCCTTTACTGCATCAGGGCGCCCATTCACGCTGGCGACAACTTTTTCGACCGCCAGTGTCTTGATGGCCGGGACACGAGGCAATTTCTCAACGAGGGCCTGATCCATCTCTGCGTTGGAGCATCGCAGCAATGAATCTATGGTCGTTTGCAAATGCAACGATGGAACTTTTTCCAAAACGTCGAGCAAATTCCTTGATGACTCGATGTTCAATAGTGACCTTGAAAGGGCCGCGTCCGCTTGGTTCGCCAGTTTACTCTCGGGTGCAGTGAGTTGCTCGATGATGATCTTGGCGCAGAAGTTGCTGAGTGGCTCGGCGTGATTGGGGCAGCACGCAAGAACAGCAAGCGTGACTTCCGGCGCGTCGACGAGGATCGATTCGGCCCGACCGCGCAGAGTTGTAGCAATCTTTAAGCGATCATCCTCCGAAAACTTGGCTTTGCGAATCGAACCGGCAATTTTCAAGAGCGTATCATTGTTCGCCGTCTTGATCCACAATACTAGTGGCGCGGACCACTCTGCCGGTATTCGATCGCCAGATACCTGTTGCAGACAAGCCAGCAGCCAATCCTGACGTTTGGTGGAAAGGGAGGAGGCGGATTGCATCCACTGGCCGACGCGACTCAGCAATCCGGCATTGGTTCGGCCAATTTCAACGATCTTGACTCCCGCCGCAAGCTGATTGACGTCTTCTTTTTTCCATGCAGTCTCTAGGAATGGAATGCAGAGTGAAATGCCATGAGGGCTTTTGGTTAAGCACTCGATCGACAGCGTGCGCAGTTTATCATTCGATCCTGTCAAACTTGGAACGAGACGAGGCAACAAAGCGTCCGGGATTTTCCCAAGTTGATTCAATGCATAAACTGTAGCGTACCGTTGCGTATCCTCGGTGGTCTTCATGGCGATTGAAACCAAGCTGTCCGTGGCACCGATTTCGATCAACGAATAGATACCTGAATGTAAAATCAAACGGTCCTCTGGAAATCGGGCCATCGCTGCCAAAATGGGTTCTACACTGCTTGCATCACCCACGACGCCTAAGGATTCCAGGGCAGTGCGAACCGTAGCGGGATGTTCGCTCTTGAGAACTCCAATCAGTCCCTGCGCAGCAGACATCCATCGATTCAGGCCAACAATATTCGAAGCCGTTTGCTGAATACTTGGGTCCGAATCTGCCAGCAATGCAATGAGTTGTTTTGCCAACTCACCATTGGGTTCACTTTTCTCCAATGAGGCGGTGATTGCCGATGCGAGTTGCCACATCGATTCTTTACGCAAATTGGCGTCCATCGACTTGTCACTTGCGAACTGAATAGCTTCTGAAATGGATGGCGGAACAGCCTTGTCGACGGAGACACTAGCTGAGATCTTGGCTGAGGCGGCTCGCAAACGATAGATACCGCCAATTGCGACCTTTTGATCGGTTCCTGAACTTGGACAACACAGGTCATACCAGCCACCTGTATCGAACAGGAGTAAACTGCCATCGGACTCCTCCAATATGTCGACTGGATGGAAATCAACTCGATCGGCTGATAGCAGATCATGCGTTTCGGTGTCGAAGCTTGAGCCATTCGGAACAAGTCGATGCAAACCGATTTTGTGAAAATTAAACTGGGAGGATACAAGAAAACGGTTTTGCGACCGCGCAGGCGGTGATGTTTTGTACCAACTAGTAGAATTTGCGATCGCGTCGGACTTCAAGTAATTCAAGCTAGCGGGCGCGGCTGGTCCAAGATTGGCAATCGGTTGCAGCAGAGGACCTGTCGTCAAGTGTCCGTCGAGAACTTGTTGCTGTTTGCCGAACATTCCACCGCGTGGAGCGTGTCCGATACCATCACGCAATCCATTACCTGGGTGATGCATGAAAGTGGAGCAGAAAAACCGCTCTCCTTCAGGCGAAAACGTCAGGTCCGACGGGTTATCCATTCCGCCTGTCATGAGTCGCTCGATGGCGCCACCGTTAGGATGCCTTCGATAAATGTGTGCAGCTTTTGATGGTGCACTCGAATCCCTGTCTGGGTTAGACCGATCTATCAACGCATGCTTCTGTTCGGCAAAGGCCCCTTTGGTCCAGTAGACCCATCCGTCAAGCCCCATCATGGGACCATGCAGATCGTTGGCACAACCGGTTATCGTGCCAGCATCAAACCAAATTTCCCTTGCTTCAAAAAAGCCATCGCTGTCTCTGTCGGATAGCTTGAGTATTTGCGGAGGGGCGCAAACTAGCAAATCCTCACCGAGGACCATGATGCCCTCGGGGAAACCAAGTGAATCTGCGATGACCAGCCTTTGGTCGTACTGTCCGTCGCCGTTTGAATCCGAGAGGCGAACGATTTTATGGGACTTGGATTCAAGTTGTTTTTGCTTAGGAACACTTTCTTTGATCCAGTGGCATTCGAGAATGAGCAAGTCGCCATTCTTGTGGTATGTCGCAGCGATCGGCCACTGGACCATCGATTCGTCTGCCACTCGTTCGATTGTCAAACCGTCTGCGACCGAGAAGTTGATATTACCTATCGCAATGGTCTTGGTTTCCGTGGCTTCGGAAACGCCGTGAACAAGGCAGAAGGCAACTAGTGCAACCAAGTTGATTCTGGCCATGATTTAGCTTCTTGATAGGTAAGATGGGAAGTAATTGCCACTTCCATTGTAGTCGTTTTTTGTCTACGGCGAGTTGTTTATGCACGTTATAACAAAACGTTAGGGCCTTGGTGACAGCTCGCGCGGCGACTGGGTTTGCCAGCTTTGCTGGGCAAGCAAAAAGCCCGCTTGTTTTCAAGCGGGCTTCGTAGTTGATTCTAACTGGACCAGGTTAATTACCAGGCAAAGTGAGCGAATGCCTTGTTGGCGTCCGCCATACGATGCGTATTCTCGCGTTTAGTAATCGCAGTACCTTCTTTGCGGTACGCAGCCATCAACTCATCGGCTAGTTTCTGATGAGTCGCGCGACCCTTCTTGTCCCGAACGGCAGTCAAGACCCAGCGGAATGCCAAGCTTTGTTGGCGGTTCTTGTTGACTTGCATTGGCACTTGGTAGGACGCACCACCAACTCGCTTGGAGCGAACCTCGATGTACGGTTTAACGTTTTCGATCGCTTGCTCGAAAACTTCGATGGATGGTCGATCCTTGATTTTCTCAGCAATCTCATCGAGTGCGCTGTAAAAAACGCCTTGAGCAGTCGTTTTTTTGCCATCGTGCATCAAGCAGTTGATGAACTTGGATGCCAGCAAGGAATTGAACCGAGGGTCAGGTCGCAAACTGGTACGAGAAGCGGTGATTTTGCCCATATAATTTAATTCGAAATTATTCTACAAAAAAGCTGGAGACTTGAGATACGTGGTAGAGACTAAGCCTTCTTCGCGCCATAACGGCTGCGAGACTGCTTGCGGCCGACAACTCCGAGTGTATCCCGGCTTCCGCGAACAACTTGATAACGCACACCTGGCAAATCGCGAACACGACCGCCACGCACAAGCACAATCGAGTGCTCCTGCAAATTGTGACCCTCGCCAGGAATATAAACGGTAACTTCCTTGCCATTGCTCAAACGAACTCGAGTAATCTTTCGGAGGGCAGAGTTCGGCTTTTTGGGAGTCATAGTCCGAACCAGCAAACAAACGCCTTGTTTTTGTGGACACTGCTCAAGCACAGGGCTTTTTGTTGCCTTGCGTTGAACAACGCGATTTTTTCGAACCAATTGATTAATGGTTGGCATACGGTCGGAAATCGTCTTGCGAACTGAGTGAAATACAATAACCAGGTAATACAATATTCCAAAATCTTCGTCATTCGGGCAGTACCAAAGGTGGGAATCGAACCCACACGTCTGTTAAGGACACTGGATTTTGAGTCCAGCGCGTCTGCCGATTCCGCCACTTTGGCAAGGTGTATCCGCCGCATGCCGATGAATTTGGGAAAAGAAGTGTAATGTCGACGGGTGGGATCGGACAAGTCCAACCGACGCTTTTCCCCTAAATTCCTGATGTCTCAGATTCTTTTAGGAAACACAGTCAAAAAAATACTGCTTTTTCTAGAAACTCAATTATCGTTGGACGATGTTTTCGGATTATGGCGACAAAAGTGATTTGACGAAGCTGCACGTGCATCGAACGACCGTCGTTTCGCTACCTGTGCCTTCCAAAACAGAACGAAATGCCATCATTGTGAATTGATGATGCAGTCGAAACGATGTCAGGCTTCCAGTTTTGGAAATTGGACTCAAAC
>JAYVBW010000026.1:0-4826 GCA_043750255.1 Pirellula sp. | reverse complement strand
GTGATCGCAGTGGCTACAGCACCAATCGGAAGCAATTTCGAGTTGGTTTTTCTCTTGTGTTGAAACGTTCCGGCTGAATGGACTAAGTAGCGACTCGGTCCGATTGGATCGAAATCAAGTTGTGAGTCAATCGTGGGTTTGCAGTGCGGCCAATCAGGTGCTGGGCTGGAAAAGGGTGCCGTTTGAATCAACGTTTTTACGCCTATATCAGTCCCCTCGAGACCGCTCCGTTCGAGTTGGTTCAGCACGTCCGATAGCGGAATCAATATTCCATCTTCAGTGACCAGCGTCTCGGCGGTACTGGGTAGAGTGGATTGTTGCAATTGATTTTTCCAGTCTTGAATCACCGACTTCGGTGGATTACCCCACGTTTGTAGCGTTTTGGCGACGAGTTGGAGGCCGGTGCAGCGTGCCCCTAAAACGGCGCCAAACGACTCGCTGGAAATGACGTAAAAATTGCCAGATGGATCGTCCACCCGCTGATTAACATCCATTCCTCGAATCGACTTTCGTAATTCTTCCGACAGTCGTTGGTTGATTGACCAAGGACTGGGAATTGTTTTCGAGCTGAAAAAAAGGGACTTCGATTCGCAACGGTTCGACACCAATGGACGAAAAAACCACGGGTCATTTCCCGGCTCCGACATCATACAAGACCAGTCTTCGGCGTTGATCTTGTAGCCGTTACCTTGCGAAAATGCCAGTTTAGGGTTTTGCATGGAAGTGCCTGACAGCAATTCAGTTAACGCTAGTAGGTGTGATTCTGGGATGATCATTTGGACCGACTCCAATCTTTGGGGCGAGTAACGGCAATTGACGGTTTGTAGTAGCGAAAGTACACTCTTTCCCCGTATTTTAGGGGTCTGTCTGTATAGATATCCGACGCTGTCGAACCCCTTTTGATTTTTGCAGAAACACGGGAGCATTGCATTCGGCCATGGCAAACAAGTTGATCTATTTCTTTGGAAAATCTAAAACCGATGGTGGCGGAGACATGAAGGCTCTGCTCGGTGGTAAAGGTGCCAACCTTGCCCAAATGACCAAAATCGGCTTGCCTGTCCCGTCTGGTTTTACCATTACCACCGAAGTCTGCGTAAGCTATTACAAAAATGGCCGCAAAGCCCCAGCCGACCTCGCTCTGGACATGGAAAAGGCCGTCAAATGGCTTGAGAAAGAAGCTGGAAAGAAATTCGGCGACGTCAAGAACCCTCTGCTTGTTTCCGTCCGATCGGGTGCCCGCGACTCGATGCCTGGAATGATGGACACGATTCTCAATTTGGGCCTCAACGACGCAACCTGTGAAGGTCTCGCGACTGCGACCGGCAATCCACGGTTCGCTTGGGACTCCTACCGCCGATTCCTGCAAATGTACGGCGACGTCGTAATGGGCGTTCAAAAAAAGAAGGAGAACGACCACGATCCGTTCGAAGAAGTTATGGATGGGCTGAAAAAAGAAGTTAAGGTCAAGGACGATACCGAGTTCACAGCCCCTCAGCTTCAAGAATTGGTCAAGCGATTTAAGAAGCTGATCAAGGATTGGACCGGCAAGGCGTTTCCAACCGATCCGGTCAAGCAACTTGAGGGTGCCGTTTTCGCCGTCTTTAGCTCGTGGATGAACGACCGGGCTATTCTCTATCGCCAAAAGTACCGCATTCCCGACGAATGGGGCACGGCGGTCAACGTCCAAGCGATGGTTTTCGGCAATATGGGCGACGATTGTGCGACCGGTGTTGCGTTCACTCGTGACCCTGCCAACGGTGAAAACGTTTTCTACGGTGAGTACCTCGTCAACGCGCAAGGCGAAGACGTCGTTGCTGGCGTACGCACACCGTTGACTATCGCGGACATGGCCAAAGACAAAACCATCGGTGCAGCCCACAAAGAATTAAACGACGTTCGAAAGATCCTCGAAAAAAACTTCGGCGACGTTCAGGACTTCGAGTTCACGATCGAAAAAAAGAAGCTGTATATGCTTCAGACTCGAAACGGAAAGCGAACCGCTTTGGCCTATGTTAAGATCGCGCACGACATGGTCAAAGAAAAGCTGATGACCCCAGAGCATGCGATCAAGTCCGGAGATCCAGAAGCCCTCAACCAACTCCTGCAGCCGATTTTCGATATCGCCGCATATGCAAGCGCTGGAAAAGAAGGCCGATTGATGGCAGTCGGACTACCTGCTGGCCCAGGTGCAGCGTCTGGTTCCGTTGTCTTCACTGCTGGCAAAGCCGAAGAACTTGCAGCCAAAGGGCAAAGCGTCGTCTTGGCCCGCATCGAGACCAGTCCAGAGGATCTTCGGGGCATGATCGCTTCGGACGGAATTCTCACGGCGCGAGGTGGCGTATCCAGCCACGCTGCTTTAGTTGCTCGTCAAATGGGGAAAGTATGCGTCGCTGGGGCAGGCGATATCGAAATCGATTACCACAAGGGAACCCTTAAATGCAAAGGGGTTACGCTCAAGGAAGGTGACCAAATAAGCATCAACGGAACGACCGGCGAAGTGTTTCACGGCAAGATTGCAACCGCCGACAGCGAACTAAAGCAAGTCTTGGTCAATAAGACCATGAAGCCTAAGGACAGTAAGGTATTTCAGTACTACGACTTCTTGATGAAGCTCGCGGATAAGTATCGAACGCTTGGCATGCGAACCAACGCTGACCAACCTGACCAAGTAGTCAACGCGATTGCTTTCGGTGCCGAGGGAATTGGCCTCTGCCGAACCGAGCATATGTTCTTCGAAGGGGATCGCATCATCGCTGTTCGCCAAATGATCTTGGCAAAAGCAGAAGACGATCGCAAGAAGGCATTGGCTACCTTGCTCCCTTATCAGCAAAAGGACTTCGAAGGGATCTTCCGCGCATTGAACGGCTTGCCAGGGTGCATCCGGTTGCTCGATCCACCGTTGCACGAGTTCCTACCCCAGCACGACAACAAGAAGGGTCAAGAAGAAGTTGCCAAACAACTTAAAACAACCGTCGCGGAAGTCGCCAGGTTGGTTTCTGAACTGCACGAGTTCAACCCAATGCTTGGTTTCCGAGGCTGTCGTCTCGGTATCTTGCGTCCTGAAATCACCGAGATGCAAGCGAGAGCGATATTCCAAGCCGCAGCCGTTGTTCTCAAAGAGGGAATCAAGGTCAAGCCGGAGGTAATGGTGCCTTTGGTCGGATTCAAGAAGGAGCTGGATCTGCAAATGGAGATCGTTCACCGTGTCGCTGGCGAAGTCATGAAGGCGACCGGTAAGAAGTTTGCATACACTGTCGGAACAATGATTGAAGTTCCTCGCGGTGCGTTGACAGCAGATGAAATTGCCGAGTCCGCCGAATTCTTTTCGTTCGGAACAAACGACCTAACCCAGACTTGTTTGGGCATGAGTCGTGACGATTCGGGTTCGTTCCTACCAGCCTACCAAGGTTTGGAGATCATCAAGGCGAATCCGTTCGCTTCGATCGATCGAACGGGAGTGGGTCAGCTAATGAAGATTGGCGTGGACAAAGGTCGTTCGACCAAAGCGGACCTCAAGATTGGTATTTGCGGCGAGCACGGTGGTGACCCATCGTCGGTCGAATTTTGCCACATCATCGGTTTGGATTACGTCAGTTGCAGCCCATTCCGAGTTCCGATTGCACGCTTGGCCGCTGCACAAGCAGCCCTTCGTCATCCGCCAAAGCCAATCGGGGCGAAGGCTATCAAGGACACGAAGGCTGTGAAAGGCGCGACCAAGTCGAAGTCCTCTGCAAAGTAGTGCCTGACGGTTAGAATAGAGATTAACCCGGATTATTCACAGGGTATTTATTGATCAGCCGAAGGGCGTTAGCCCACGGTTATGGTCGCAATGACAACCGTGGGCTAGCGCCCTACGGCTAATGAATAATCCGGGCTTAAAACTTCAAAAGGCGGAGACTGAATGGTTTCCGCCTTTTCTATTAAAAAGTGCCAGCGCTTATTTTCATCGCAAAGTGAACGCCCGGTCCGAATCTGGGACTGAACTATCGTCATATCCAGATCACCGAAGTGGCTGTGCTAGCAATCACAGATTGCCATTCGTCTTGTATTTCGTCGCCGATTTTGATAACCCAACACTGTATGGCAAGATCATCCAATGTTGAAATCGAAAATTCTGTGCCTCAAGATCCGCTGGCCATTGAGCTTGCGAATCTGCGCCATTATTTTTCGCCAGCATCTATTATTGGTGCTGGACTACCATCGGAAATGGATCGAGCATCGATGAGCGATACGCTGGTGGACCGAAGGAGTCCGTTGCCGCTTGACAACGCATTTGTACAGCAGACGAAAGACCAAATCCGAGCAATCGTTGAGAGTATCGCCAAATTAGCACACGCTCCAATCGAGCCCAATGAATTCGTGCTAGCGGTGTTACCGAAAGTGGCAAGTGCAATGGGAGCGACAGGAGCGGCCCTTTGGCAGCAGTTTCCTGATTTGACTTGGCGGTTGCTCGGTAACCTAAATCTTCCCAACGTGTTGTTGGACATCGCGGCGGAAAACAACAGTGAAAGGCCAGCCGGGCAAGTGGGAATTACTGCATTCGAGCAATTGGACTTTCTTGAGACTCAGTTGAGGACCGCAACGGAAGCGACGCCTACAACGGAGAACTCGAACGACCAATGTGCAAACCGGCTCCAACCATCCGACTCCCATTTGTCCGTCCTGAATGCTGTCGCACGCGAGCGTCAGCCGATACTAATTCCTCCGTGTGACGCTTTGCTCAATCGCGATCGCCCGATTAATCCAACTTCAGAACTTTTGATCTACGCTCCGTTGCTGATCCCCAAGGAACAAGGTAACTATTGGTTGCAAATCGTTCAATCGCC
>JAYVBW010000025.1:0-1579 GCA_043750255.1 Pirellula sp. | reverse complement strand
GCAACCGCGTCGTTCAACCAACACATTGCACGCTGCGACACTTCGTCTGTCGTCTCACCGCCACCGGGACGAAAGGTCGACGGAAGTTCGAGCATGTCGTGAGCACGCTCAACCTCGCGCAACGGTATTTCGGACCAAGCGACCGATTGCCAACTTCCAAAAAAGCGTTCTCGCAATCGGCGATCAGGGCGAGTCTCGGCTCCCATTTGTTTCGACAACCACCGAGCCGGTTCGGAGCAACGCGTTAAATCACTATGCCATATTTGCTGCGGCCGATTCTGGACTGGTAATTGGCAGAGTATGTCCACCAGTGATTCTAATGTCGAGTCCCAGCCGTCCTCGAGCGCCACATCGCTGTCGCCGTAACAAATTCCCTTCGAGTCAATGTGTACTACTGGATGTCGAACTAAATAGACCCTCGTGGAGCGAGTTGACACGATCATGGCGCTAGGCGATGGAGCGACCAAGCTTCCCCGGATTCTGTGCGATCGTAACGGAACCGATCGTGCAATCGCGACGGTTTCCCTTGCCAAAATTCCATCATGTGGGGAATGACTTTATAGCCGCCCCAGTTGTCTGGCCGAGGGATGGGTTGCCCCGCGTACTTGTTGTCCAGTTCTTGAATTGCGATGTCGAGTTGTAAGTCATCCAAAAGGATCTGCGATTGGGGCGATGCAGACGCGCCCAATTGGCTGGAACGTGGTCGAGACGCAAAATATTGGTCTGAGATTGCAGAGGACGTTTTTACAGCCAAACCTTCGATTCGCACCTGTCGATCCAACATGGGCCAAAAGAAATGGAGAGCAACGTTGGGCTCTACTGCTATCTCCCGCCCCTTGGCAGAATTGTAATTAGTGAAGAAAAGAAACCCATCGCTTTCAATCCCCTTGAGCAGAACGATTCGGCTGCACGAACCACCGTTTGGATCAGAGGTTGACAGTGTCATCGCATTGACTTCAAACCACTCCGGGAGTTCCATGGATTGGAGGAGCGCGAACCATCGCTGAAAAAGCTGCATCGGTTCTACCGGCAACTCGCTACGAATAAGGCCACCATAAGTATAGTTTCTCCTTAAATCTCGCATACTCAAATGCATTTCTCCGATTCGGCACTGTTTTTGCGTATAGCTTTTATACAAATTGTCATTGTGGCAATCCTATCACTTCGCGTAATGACAAGCGATAGACGAGCGTTTTTTAGTCTTTTTCCTACAGGTTTTTCGTTCCATGAATCGCATACCAAAACCATCTGGTTCGAAGGATGAAAATCCTCGCATATCCTTGGCTGGATTTCTGTTGGTAGCTGCGCCAGGCACTCAGGATTCGGTTTTTGCCCGTTCTGTTTGCATTATTGTTGAGCATTCAGAAGAACAAACGATTGGCATTATGCTGAATCGACGCTTGGCGATGGAAACGGAATCGCTATGGGACCAATTGTTGGAGGGTGCAGCAAAACCCACCAATTCTGATTCGCATGTCAATTTTGGGGGCCCACAAAACGGTCCGGTATTGGCGATTCACGACAACCAAATGTTAGCAGAGGGGGGCAACAGTCAAGGCGTATATTTGTCCGCCCAATC
>JAYVBW010000024.1:0-4845 GCA_043750255.1 Pirellula sp. | reverse complement strand
GTTTGAGCTGTCGCCATCGCCAATCGAAGTATTCCAATCGGCTCGCTTTTTTCCAACAGTGGGATCGCTAAATAGTAGTATTCGGTTTTTGTCGATTCGCTCAACCGAGTTGCTTTACCGATTTTACCGAGTCTGGCTTGAACGATCTCTGGCCGTAGTTTGTGGTTCTCCATCGTAGCGGCTGCGACATCGCTGTCGGCCACCACACGTCCATCGAGATCAACGACTGTGACGCGGATCCGTGCCCTATCACTGAAAATCCGAATCAACTGTTCGATTTCATTGGAACGATCCTTGGACGATTCTGCGAGAAGCCGCTCTATGGATGGCTGCAATCCTCGCGCGGAGCTATGAAGCACTTCATCGATCTCGACAACCGCCATCTGACGATTCTGGCTTCTAGAAAAAAGGATCAATGCCAATATCAATACCGCTTGGAGTAGAAGATAGGCAAAGACTAGCTTTGACAGACTCGAAGTAAATCTCACTCAACCTTTTCCTTGGGAATAGCGACCACTACCGACTAAGAAATGGGGATAGCAGGTCCCCGATCAGGCAAAGCCAGCATTGTAGCAATCCTTACCTTTCCAAAAACGGGCCCTATCTGCTATACTCTAACGGAATTCAAGGATGAGCACTTTTAGCTCTCTCCTTTTTTATCTAGTTTGACCCCGCGGCCCCGCGAAAAGACTTCGATATGTCGGATCATTGGAATAGCATTGCAAACCTGCTCAAAACTCCTTCGCTCGGTCCCACTGCAAAGAAAACAGACGGCCCCGCAAAACCGCTAAAAACAACGTCTCTGTTGGAACAAACGGTTCCTGTAGAAGAAACTGTGTCGCCAGTTCCTGAACCGGCAAAATCCAAAGCCGAACCATCCCGGCTTAGAAGTTCTTGGGACGCGGTCGCGACATTCTTCGGAGTTGCAACGCCAGAAAACCCCCAGGAAGACCAGCCAAAATCCAACGTTTCCTCGGACTCAAAATTGGATGCAATTGCCACCACCAAAAGTGTTACTTCCGGAAACCGAAAGTCAAAACCGAGCATGTGGGGTGAAACCGTTGAAGAGCGAATCATCGAATCCGAAGCAACGAATACGCCGACACGATTGGCAGAAAATGCTGAGCTGCCTCTCGACAGCGAATCTCGAGATCGAGGTCGCTCACGAGGGAGAGAAAGAAGCCCGCGAGTGGATGATGTCGCAGTTCGATCGGATCAGGAGCCGCGACGCGTTCCTCAAACGCAGCGGGACCAGGAACCAGGAACAGTCGACCCTGACCGTCGTTCCCATAGGCAGCAACCTAGGCGAGGCCGTCAAGCCGATGTTCGAGCAGACGCCCCATTCGCTGAATCCACAATGGAATCCGGCTTGAACGATGAGAACTCGAAGTTGGATTCGGAGAACTTAGATCGAAACGATTCTCCGAGAAGTGAACCAAGTCGTGCGCCTCGCGGGCGTGGTCAACGAAGTCCATCGGAAAATAGCGACGTGCGACCAGAACGCACAAACAGTCCAGAACGCACAAACAGTCCAGAACGCACAAACAGTCCAGAACGCACAAGCAGTCCAGAACGGCATACACGGCCAGAACGAGCGGGACCTGAGGAACGACCAGACCGACCACCACGTTCTAATAGTGCTGATCGCCCAGACCGTGCCGATCGCCCAGACCGTGCCGATCGCCCTCAGAGACCAGCTCGACAGGACGATTCTGACAGACCTGCAAGACCACATCGTGCAGAAGGATCAGTTCGGCCTGACCATTCAGAGCGTCCTGCTCGCGCGGAAAGCTCAGAGCGTCCTAGTAGGACTGATCGAGGGGATAGGCCGTCTCGCGCGGATCGAGCCGAAAGGCCACCACGCGTTGAGGGGGCAGGTCGAGCCGAGAGGCCGTCCCATGCGGAGGGTGCGGAACGAAATGAAAGACCACCTCGAGCCGACAGACCAGAACAAAGCGATAGACCAGCCCGTACTGACCGGCCCGCTCGCTCGGAAAGTGCTGACCGGGCAACCCCTCGCGACCGGCCTGCTCGCTCGGACAGAACGAGTTCTCCTCGGGAAGAACACGGAGTCCGAGACGGGAATGCTCCGCGACGACCTAGACCGTCCAGTCCCACGATTGCGAAAAAGCCGTCCGGTTTTGGCGAGGGAATTCATGACGACGACACCTTCGAATTTGTTGACGATTCTTCGAAGATTCACGATGACTATGAGTTGTTGGATGATCGCGTAGAAACCGATTCTGACGACTCGGGCTCACGAGATCTTGCAGAAAGAGAATCGCGTCCTAGACGTCGCCGAGGTCGTGGACAACGATCCGAAGCTCGCAGTAACGAAAACGTGGACAGCGTTGCTGATCCCCGAGATGTCGACGAAGATCGCGATATTGATGATGATGATTCTGGCGAATTGATTGGCCGAAACAGCAGGATCCCGTCCTGGCAAGACGCGATCGGAACACTTGTCGCAACCAACATGGAAAACCATCAACGAAATCAGTCCCAAAGTCGCGGGCCCCGTGGACGTGGCCCAAGACGCGATCGCTAATCCAACGGACGGCATTCGCAAAATGGTGCCCGGTAAGTTCATGACTTACTGAGTGTAGCGGACCAAGTGGATCACAACATTACCAAAGTTGTGTCAGGGATCGCGACGACTGCACTAAAACCTGAGCAGGCAGCCTTGGAGTGTGTAAAGTTAAAAGGCTATCCGAGGATTGGGGCCGTCGTTTGCGGCGCAAATCTAATTCTTAACGTTCGGCAACTCGGGACATTACAAAAACCATTTCGCGTGCGATTTCAGTACACTTGTCATCATATGCTTTTGCTTCTTTTGGAGTGTCGTCGGCAACCTTCGGATCCTCGTATGGCAATGACAGCCTAAGTTCACACCCCTTTACAGTTGGGCACAAGGCGTCTGCACTTGAGCAAGTCATGATCGCGGCGAATTTTTCAGTGGGATTGGGCGGTTGGGTGAGTGTTTTCGAAAAGCAGATCTGTGGTGAAGCCACCTTGCCGAATACAACGGAATATTTCGGATTGGTCGCATCGTCTTCTGCCTTGGTGATTTCAAGGCCAGCTCGTTGGAGCGCGGCGACTGTCCGACGATTCATGGCCGTTGTTTCCGTGCCGCCGGAAAACGATTCTATTCCATCGAGACCAAAGTGCGTCGCGCCTATTTTCGCCCAAAGCTGAGCCAAGTGGCTTCGTCGAGAATTATGTGTGCAAACAAACAGCAGTTTTGCCGGTTTACCCTCAGCTTGACAAGAAGCGATGTACTGGGAGATTTTGAGAAGTTCCTTTTGTCGCTCCTTCGGAATCTCAGCTACTTCGGTGAACCGTTTTTTAATATAGGTTTCGACGTTAGGGGATAGGCGATCTTCGGCTGATGCTTTAGTCATGCAAGTTAGTAAGGCTAGAGTAAAAAGAAAAGACTTAAATGGCATCGAGTTGGCAATCTGCGAACGTATCACGACTATCTCGTCGACACATGTCGATAGATGGGGAAAAAGATCACTCACAGGAATTCCGCTTTGGCCATGAGTAATTCATTTGATACCGGATTTGAAACGGCGATGGACTGGCTTGGTGTTTCCCATCATTATACATCGATCTACCTTGATCCATGGCCCGATATTGTTATCAAAACCAGGGGAAAAGTGCGCCAATTGAAAATACAATCAATAACGCCAGCGCCACATACCACCACAGATTTTTTTTCTTGGACTGCAATTCAGCTAGCTCGTTCGATTCGTACAAATCGTCTTTCCCATAGCCCCCAAGCCCTAAAGCACCATGGGAAAACGCATTGTCGTCAAGATCATCGTCTTCGCTGACAGAATCTCGACTCTCATTGGAAGTCAGTGCAATTCTAGTAGGAGTTCTTTTCGTATTGCAATGTCGACAAACGGGTGCCGTGGTCGCAACCCGTTTACCGCATCCAAGGCAGTCGGTGAATTCAAGTCTTCCAGGTGGTTGAGTGGTCATGGGTACTTTAGTCCCGCATCGAAGAACCAATGGTTGGGATTTCAACTGTCGATACTTATACGCTGATCCTGTATAATAGCATTTTCATTACAAAACAACTATCGGACCTCCACACATGGTAAATCGCCGCCAATTCCTATTTTCCACATCCGCCCTTTCCGCAGCCGTTGTTTCGGGCAGTAGCACTTGGCATGCGATGGCAGGTGAATCACAACGAAAACTCTCAATCGAAATTATTGACATTAAGGTGATCAGTTGGAAACCTCCGTTGTATCACGGCTGGCCAACTCTAGCTCAACGTAAAAGCGGCGAATTGCTTTTAGCATTCTCGGGGGGGCGCGAAAGCCATGTATGTCCATTTGGACGATTGGAGTGGATGCGATCGAAGGACAGCGGAGGTACGTGGAGCTGGCCACAAGTGTTGTACGATGGCCCCATTGATGACCGAGACGCAGGCATCGTCGAAACAGCAAAGGGTAGCATTCTTGTAACGACGTTCACATCGCTCGTCTACGAACCTCGACTGGCTCGAGCTGAAAAGGCTCTGCCGGGTGAGCCTGGAGCGTTTTCTGATCCCAAATTGCTTCAGGAATGGCAAGCCGTTCACCATCGCCTGACCGCAGAACAACGCAAAGCGGAACTTGGAAACTACATGCTCCGTTCGACTGACGGCGGAGTTACTTGGTCGCATCGCTATCGAGTTTTGGTAAACAGTCCCCATGGACCAGTTGTCACATGCAATGGCAGACTGCTTTACGCTGGCAAAGCGATCTACGGCGATGAAAAGATTGGTGTTTGCGAATCGAATGACGATGGATTGACTTGGGAGTGGATTGCAACAATTCCAACGCGGTCTGG
>JAYVBW010000023.1:0-12722 GCA_043750255.1 Pirellula sp. | reverse complement strand
AGGAAGGCCGATTCCCAAAAAAGATGGCAAACCCACCATCGAAGAGCTTGGCAATCTGTACCATGCTTCGGGTGTCGTCCGGGTGTCGTCTGGTGAAATCACCCAAAGAAGTTTGGACGATACGGCCAAGTCGATAAACCGCCTAATCGAGATCGTTGGCGGCAAATGCAAGCCAGAGAGTTTGGAGCCACTGGACTTCGCCAGGATTAAGCAAAATCTATTTGAGCCAGTGGAACGCACGACTCCTATTCGTGGGGGGATTAAGGGAAATTCGGTGGAACGCCGCTCACCCGTTACGGTTGGAAATGACGTTCGTCGTCTGAGAACGTTTCTAAATTGGTGTTCGGATTCCAATTTGATAGCGCCATGTCGCTGGGCAAAGGAGTTTGGTGTTATCACATCAAAGCAAGCCAGAGTCGCCAGAGCGAAGTCGGGTAGATCGTTGCTAAAACCGGATGAACTACGAAAAGTAGTTGATTCCGCCAGTATAGGCTTGAAGCCAATCATCCTATTGGGAATCAATGCTGGGATGGGGTCGACCGACATCTCCAATTTCCTTTCGGAAGACTTGCCAGACCTGGACACAAAAGATGTTTGGATAGATACAAACAGAGGCAAGACCGGCGCACCTCGCAGATTCCTCCTATGGCCGGAAACAAAGGAAGCCATCAAGGAATGGATTGAACATCGTCCAAGTCCGTGTAGTGATATTGCGGATCGGCTGTTCTGGACTTCGCACGGGCAATCGTGGGTTCGCGATTCGATGGATTCAATCTCGAAAGCCTTCCTAATGACTCGCAGAGCTGCGGGTGTCGAGAATGGCACATTCTACGACTTGCGAAGAGCTTTCCAGACGGTTGGAGCTGAGACGCTCGAGTATCGTGCAGTCTCTTTCATCATGGGGCATACCGTTTCAGAAAAGGATATGTCTGGACGTTACACAGTGGCCATACCAGACAAAGCTATCCGAACGGTTTGCAATCACGTTCGCACTTGGTTGTTTGGAGGTGCCAAGTGAATTACCAAACACGATTGGAGCGATTGCGAGAACGCTTTTTGCGAGCGAATACTAAGCCACTTTTCGATTCTGCATGCGTTGAGGGTGGCGCGATCCTAATTCAAGGACATGAAAGCGGTATTTTAGCAATTAATCCAGAGCTTTTGCCTATGATCGGTGGAACTCGGGTTAAGTACGACACTATCGAATTGATGCAGGCGGACATAGCACTGAGAATTTTGGCTTCTTGCGTCGCTTCGTAATTTCTTTGCTCAAGCAAGACACTTCGAAGGGAAGTTTACGTGGCAAACTGCCATTCTCGCTCTTTGGAGAGCAGCTTTCCTGACAAGCAAGACACTTCGAAGGGAAGTTTACGTGGCAAACGCAAGAAAGCAGGCTGGAATTCGACATTCCTCGAGCAAATCCTGGAAAACGCTTAGTCCTCCATGCGATGGCCGTGTTCTCATCAGCCACCCAAGTCCTTTGCAACGACATCGCTCCGAGCGTGTGCCTCACGACTTCAAAGGGCTTGGAAGGTGCACGCGTTGTTATCGGTGCGACTCTCTAATGAGTGGGTTAGGACAGCCAAAACGACATGGGATGTCCCCATTCGGCATAACCATCGGAGAAATCTTCTTGAAATCGTTCTTTTTTTCTCAACAGAAGAGAATTTGCAAAATTCTACTTGAGGAAAGGAAAATACGATTGACGCAAATACATCTTAACGAAATACTTATGTTGATATTGATTCTCAGTTGCAAGTAACGCAACGCACTGACGAAGCAAGCGATTGAATTCGAGCGGATATCCCGTACGAGAATCTCAGCCAGCCACGCTCGGTTCCGCAACAAAACTCATTTTGAGCTGTTGGGGCTAGTCCGTTTTCTGTCTTTTGTGGGAGTTGAAGAATGGTGTGCAAAAAAATATCAAAGTTGATGTTGGCTCGTGGGTTTACTCTAGTCGAACTATTGGTCGTCATTGCCATCATTGGCATTTTAGTAGGGCTACTGTTACCTGCCGTACAAGCAGCTCGTGAGGCGGCTCGGCGAATGCAGTGCAGTAGCCAGATGCGTCAAGTCGGTTTGGCGACAGCCAACTATGAGTCGGCTTTTAGGGTGTTGCCACCAGGGGCAGTTATCAATTATGGAACCGGTGATGCAACGAACTCGGAGCCATGGGGAGTCTACGGACGA
This sequence comes from Pirellula sp., assembly GCA_043750255.1. Classification (GTDB taxonomy): domain Bacteria; phylum Planctomycetota; class Planctomycetia; order Pirellulales; family Pirellulaceae; genus JBKCUI01. The sequence goes on along the minus strand of JAYVBW010000023.1, from coordinate 10,532 downwards.
ATACTTCCTTTCGTCGAGCAACAGAATCTACTATCGATTAGCAATTTGGGAATGTCATGGGAGGGACAAATGGCTCTCGACAAAGTTGTGCTTCCAATTTTCCAATGTCCGAGTGATCCAAACGTGGGGCGTCTCCATGAAGAAACGGGTAAACCCTCTGTTTGCCCGATTAGTTACGGATTCAACCATGGAACTTGGCTGGTCGCTGACCCCTTAAAAAGACGTTACAGCGACGGTGTCTTTTTTCCGAAGAGCTTTCTTAGGCTTGCTTCGGTCACTGACGGGACGAGCCATACGATTCTAGCTGCTGAGGTCAAAGCTTGGCAGACATTGCTTCGTAACGGTGGCAGCCCTTCTGTTAATGCTCCAAATACGCCAGCTGATTTGATACCAATGATGCAGTCCGCTCCTGAGTTTAGAGAGAATGGTCACACCGAATGGCCTGAAGGGCGCGTGCATCAAACGGGGTTTACGTCAACGATGGCTCCAAACACTAAGGTGATGGTTAGCGTTGATGGTCGGCTCCGTGACCTCGATTATAGCTCATGGGAGGAAGGAGCGGACGGATTGCTCACTCCTACTTACGCAGCGGTAACTGCGAGAAGCTATCATACGGGACTGGTTCAAGCTGGCCATTTAGATGGAAGTGTCCGAACTTACTCGAGCAGCATTGACCTCATGACGTGGCGGTCTCTATCGACCCGAGCCGGTGGAGAAATAATTAACAATATAGAATAGGGATTATTTGGACCAACGTCCTTGTGCAAGGATCCGATTCCTTCCGACAAGCTGCTTCCAAATCCACACGGCTTGCAAATCAGCTGTGGACATGACTGAACGGAATTAGGGAATAGATTTGACAAATCTGGGATAACTCCCCAAACTTCAGTGACAACAGTCCCTAACCGGGATAGCCACAAGTTCGGCGGCAATACATCTTGCAGTTTAGCCTAGCGACCGTGTCCATGTGATCAGGGCTCAGCTTTGCTTTAGAGGTTGCAAGTACGTCTTCGAACAGAATCAGAGCCTGATTGAGCTTCCCCGCGGCTTGGTACGCCATTGCGAGCGTGCTCATACTACGGAGCGTATCTGGATGGTCAGCGCCCAGCTTTTCTTTTCTTTCGGCAAAGAGTTGTTCGAAGCGAGGCAGGGCTTCGTTCAATTTATCGCCAGCGGGTGGAATGATGGCTGCAACCGTAGCATCGTAAGCATCGCGCTTGTTTCGCCATTCTGCAGCATTGGCATCGTACCCGTTGTTCGCTTCCGCTCCATGCCAGCCTGAATAGAGTCCAACAAGGTACTCAAGGGTCTCCTTTAGGGGACAGTGCTGGGATGCATCCACCAGTGCCAATCGCTTTTCGAGCCCGACATAGCCCTTGAGCAAAAACGGCTCAGCTTCGGCGAACTTTTTCTGAGCGAGCAGCGCGGTACCCAGCGTCTTATGCGAAATAAATGTCATCACATCATCCGGGGCAGCCTTCGTTTGCACGTCCAAGCACTCCCGAAACAAGAATTCGGCATCAGTCCAGCGTTTTCGGTTCAGACAATCGATTCCTAGGTTGTGCAGGGTGGAAACATATTCGGCAGAACTTTCACCCCAGCGTTTTTTTAGAAGAGGTAGTGCCTTGTCTAGCTTGTCGGCGTCTGCGTAGGCTAGTGCGAGCTCGTTCATCGTCCCAAGTGTCAGGTAATGAGCGTCGCCAAGTTCCGCTTGTATTTTAGCGTAGGCTCGTTCGCAAAATACATGATCTGGTTTCCCAGCCCTCCTATAAGCCCGACAAATGTTGGCCATGCTCATAAGCGTGTCTGGGTGCTCTGGGCCAAGTTTGATCTTTTGTGCCTCGAAACACTCCTGATGCATTTCTAAGGCTCGGTCAAATTTACTTAACGACATGTATTTGCCAGCAAGATTATTCATGCTCCTAAGTGTGTGGGGATGGTCAAGACCCAACTTCGCCTTTCGGGTTGCCAACGTTTGCTCACTAATCGCAGTTGCCATGTGCAGATCACCAGCTTGTTGGTACGCATTTGCCAGGTTGTCCATGGTTCCGAGCGTCTCAGCATGGTCAGCACCGAGCTTTTCTTTTTGAGCGGCAAATAATTGCTCGAATAACGGCAGTGCTAAGGCATGTTTTCCCGCACGCTCGTAGTACGAACCAAGTTGACTAATGCTGGTGAAAATGGAAGGATGGTCAGCCGGAAACTTTAATTTTTTTGCAGCTAGCGCTTGCTCAATAAGTGGAAGAGCTCGGTCCAACTGACCTGCCTGTACATAGGAAAATCCAAGGTTAGCTATTGCTTCAATCGTCGCAGGATGGTCCACTCCGCGCTTTGTCTGGCTTAACGTCATCAGCTCCTCCATCAGAGCCACGCTTTTCTCAAATTTGCCTGCCTGCATGTAGGTTCCAGCCAGGTTGTTCATGCAAACAAATGTTGCAGGATGTTCTGCACCTAGCTTGGATTTGGTTGCTGCCAATGCCCTTTCTTCTAGCTGAAGAGCCTCATCGTTTCGCCCGGCTTCCGAGTAAACGTTCGCTAGACTGGTCATAGTCTGGAGCGTTCGATAGTGGTCTGCGCCCAATATGTTTTTTCTGGCTTCCATTGTTTGTTCCAAGAGCACGACCCCCTCTTCAAGCCTGCCAACGAGCCTGTACGCCACACCGAGCCTGTGCATGCTTGAGAGCACATCATTGTGGCCTGGACCGAGCTTCTCCTTTATTGCCAAAAGCGCCGCCTCCAAAAGGATAACAGCTTCGTCCAACCTACCCTGGTTTTGATAAGCTCTAGCAAGGCCCCCCATGGTCGAAATCGTATCCGAGTGGTCCGAACCGAGCTGTAGCTTTCTAGCTGAGAGAGTTTGCTCAAACACGCGCAGTGATTCCCCTTGCATGCCGGCTTCCTGATATGCCAGAGCCAGTTCGTGAAGGCTCGTGAGCGTGTCGGCATGATCGGCACCGAGCAGCGACTTACGCGTCACGACCGCTTTTTCGAGTATATTAACTGCGATCTTAGGATTACCGAGCTCAGTGAGCGTTTGGCCTAAGATCGTTTGCAGGCGAGCAACTGATACCGCATCTCCTACAGCATGGCCTTCCAATTCGACGGCCGCTTTCTCCGCCTTTTCGAGCAGCTGCTGATATAACGTTGGACCGCCGAGCTCTTCGTTTCGCGGATTTATACCAGTCAGCATGTTTGCGAATAACTCAACGCCTTTTTCGATTTGCGCTCGACGTTTATCACTTTGTTCCCGCGCTATTCGCTCGGCTTCTACAGCCGCGATTGCTTTTGCCTCACTCTGTTCTGCTAAAGCTCGTTGTCGCGATTCTGATTGCAGTGCGGTCTCTTTTGCTGCTGACTCAGCTATGGCGACTTGGTACTGCCGTTTAACTTCCAGCAGTCCCAGCGTTGTTCCTATTACTCCAGCCAGCAGCGCCATTATGACTATGGCTCCTGCGCTAACTTGCAGTCGATTACGCCGTATAAATTTCCTAATACGATACGCGGATGATGGCGGTCCTGCCTGCACAGGTTCATGGCTTAAAAACCGTTCGATATCACGTCCAAAACTGCTTGCCGATTCGTATCGTCGCTCACGCTCTTTGCTAAGCGCTTTCATAACAATCCAATCCAGCTCGCCCTTGACAAAACGGCTCAGCCTCTCGGGTTCGGAAAAGCGGCTCGCCGCAATCGCGGGCTTGCCTTCTGACGAGCTGATGCGGCTGCTGGGTGTCTGGGCTTCGTGCTCCCTTATCATTTTTACGATCTGGTCCAGCGCAGCGTCCTTGATTGTTTCCTTGGTGAGGGGCGTGCTACCGGTCAATAGTTCGTACAAGATCACGCCAAGCGCATAAACATCAGCACGGGTGTCGATATCTAGGGCGTTAAAGTTCGCCTGCTCAGGCGCCATGTACAGCGGCGTACCCAGTACGTTCCCGAAGCCGGTAAACAAAGTATTTTCACTGAGTTTCATAGCAGATGTCGCCTTCGCAATACCAAAGTCAATTATCTTGGGAACCGGCTTGCCGTCGTGACTTTCGACGAGGATGTTAGACGGTTTCAAGTCGCGGTGTATGATTCCCTTTTGGTGTGCATGCTGCACCGCAGAGCAGATTTGTTGAAACAGATGCAGGCGATCTACGACGCTCAGGCAGTGTGCGTCACAGAACTCGCTAAGTGGGAGACCTTTCACGAGTTCCATGACGAAGTAAGGTGAGCCATCGGCGGTTGCACCTGCGTCGAGCAACCGAGCTATGTGAGGATGGTCCATCAGGGCAATCGCTTGTCGCTCAGCTTCAAAACGGCTGAGAATCATTTGGGAACTGCCGCAGTCTACACGAATTAGCTTCAATGCCACGCGCCGCTGCACAGGTTGAACCTGATCGGCCATCCAGACCGTTCCCATTCCCCCTTCACCTATTTGCTCGAGCAGCTTGTAATTGCCTATGCGACTACCAGCTTTCTCCAAAGTCGGCAACGCCATCGTTTCGCTGAGGACAGGGGCCTGGAGGTTGAGAAATCCTCCCGCACGGAAATGGTCGGCGACCATACGCGCGACCTGTGTTCGCAGCTTTTCATCTTTACCACATGCACCATCTAAAAAGAGTTCGCGCCCAGCGGCATCGCTGATTGCGATGGCTTTGCAAAACAGTGTTTCAAGGTGGGGATTTAGTTTGGCTGGCATGACGGATCTTTTAGGGGTCCTACGTAGAGGTATATCGTTATCTGATGTTTCGGTTGATGCGCAGAATCGTACATCGATTACAAATGGCTCATCGTTCAATCTCCGACCGTTTTCAAATTCACTTGGGTGTTTTCTGAGAGTCGTCCAAATAGCCACGCGCGAGCGAACCCCCAATGACGCCGCACAGTGGCTACGGAAATCTCAAGACAATCGGCTGCCTCTTCCTGAGACAAGCCCGCAAAGAATAGCAGCTCGATAAGTTTCGCATGCTGTGGATATAGCTGTCCAAGTCGATGAAGCGCATCGTCGAGGTCCAATAGATCGTTTGGAGACATTGTTGCGGGCGATGCTACATCGACTAACTGTCCTCGCTGTCTGCCTCCGCCACGTTTTTCAGCTCGTCTACGCCTAGCGTTGTCCACAAGGATGTGTCTCATCGCTTTCGCCGCCGCAGCAAAGAACTGCGATCTGCTTCGCCAGACTCGAGAACCGGTTGGGCCCTCCGAATCGGAGCCTATGGAACCTACGTTTACTTGGTCTAAGTTCCCATCGAGCTTAAGGGGGCTTGATGTATCGAACATAGGGTCACTTGCCAGGCTCCGTGAATAAGAACTGCCAAGCAATCCCACATAGGCTTCGTGCACGAGCGCGGTAGCTTGCAAAGTCTGCCCTGGATCCTCGCGAGCCATATGAGCCGCTGCGAGCCTTCGCAATTCTTCGTAAACCAGCGGGAGTAGCTTGTCGGCCGCAGTTGGATCACCTGACTCAATTTGCGCTAGAATTTGAGTTACATCCGACATTCGTGGCTCATGAATTTGCGAACGAGAAACTTGGGAGTATCGAGATAATGCCTGTGCCAGGTATCGAGGTGCGAGTCTATTCTGACATCCCCGAATGGTGTCCGTCGTACGATAAAAAAACCACGATAGACTGATCCCCCGCACGAAAGCCTCTCACTATGGCGCAGGTACCAGAACAAAGCCGCCACGAACCGTAGTGCCCGTGAACAAAACTTCCCCGCTAATACCTCCTGCATTGTTAATGTGGCGAGGGATAAATCCTGACACACCGGTTGGTAGAGCAGTCAACATTACTTCTGGCACAGAATACATGTACCCGCCCATATGCACAAAACCTTTGTTTCCTGTTGGGCCATACGAAACTCCGACCACAGTCCCATTGAAATTGACGGAATTTGCTCGACTAGAAGTATCGCCAGGAAGGACGCCGAGGTCAATTAGTTTCGTGCCCGACCATCCAGTTGCATGATAATACTCTATACCATTCGTTTTCACTGCGTTTGCTTCTCCCACCCATTCACCTAAATCATTGATTCCAAAACCCATGCTTTTAAACGTTTGTTTTTTCCAAGTTGCAAGCGCACCAAACGTCTCGACGCTGCTGCCTGGAGAGTATCTAAATGCCCTCAACTTACCGTTAATTGTAACGCCTCCGGTAATTTGACCAAGATTGTTGAAACAGCTATTAGCTTGATATAAACCGGTTAACACGACGCTTCGAAGTCCGCGTCCAACATCACCATGGAAAACGATAACGTCGGCATTGGTTCCTCCTGTTGTAACGCCTGCTACGTCTCCGAGTTCATTAATGCCGCCAACGATTAGTCCCAGTTTACCGCTAGTGGTAAAAATTGGTTCGATTACAGGCGTGCTGCCGGGGACAGGGGAATATCGATAACATACTTTTATCCACATTCCGCCTGTAAAATATTCGCCATTGCCAGCAATTTGAGAATTCCCGTTCACAGCGGTCGCGGTTCGCAAATGCCACACCAACTGATCTGACGGCGATAACATTGTGCTGAGCAGAATCTTTGGGCTGTTTGGAAATGGCAGCCAAAAAGGGAGCCAGCGTGGCGTCCTGCCATCCCGACCTTACAAATCGGCGGCATCCGTGACCGCCGTTTTCAGTTCTTTACGTCTGCGACAGCCAGCGGCCAAGTTCGCGTTTTGAAGCGGGCAACCTTCGCCACAGATGGCTGCGAGTGCGGCGGCGACCGTCAATATCTATTCGTTGGAGGCCTCTATGTCGCCGCCTCCTCAGCAAGTAGGAACACGCCAACTCTCAATGCTCAATCCCGAACCGGCCCCGACGAACCGTGCCAAACAAAGCTACCCTAGTCTCAGACCCCTACGACGCGACTCCTGAATCCCGAATCCCGCGTCTGACCCCAACGAGAGCCCCCATCAACCTTCTCCAAAATGGTGCAAGCGGTCAATACAGGTGAAGAACTCGAAGAGTCGTTGGAGGAGTTTCGAAAGATCCCGGAAGAACTGTACGAGGACAGGCGTTACCTGATCATGGCAACCAATATTGCAAGCCGCATCTCCCAAGAGGAACTTGAAGTCGAGGTGGATCGATTCAATAAATTCATATCCGACGAATCGTTCGTTGATCCATTTCTTGTGGACTTACTGATCCGTCAAAAGAAAACCGAGGAAGCACTTAAAATTGTCCAGCGAATAGACGACAGGATTGGTGGCGACATTTTCTTGGGCTTTCTTCGAGCGAATGCATTTCTCGCATCCGACCGACTAGATGAAGCTTATGACTTTGTTGAACGCGTCCGAATCGCCTTGCCGGACATTTACGCGATTTACAGAACCTGCATTGTTATCGCAGCTCGCCGAAAAGATTTTCAACAAGTGACTCGCCTGCTTCGAGAAATCGAAAGCAGATTCGATGAAGCGATCGACACAGCTAGCATCATGCTCGACGAAGAACTCGCCGATTATGTCGAAAGTTCTGAGTTTCAAAAACTTAAAGAATCTGTCGAATTTGAAGCATCGAAATAAACATGCCCCGGCTGGGTGATGATCAACCCGTGGCCCTCTAGCCAGCGGCTACGCCACAACACGGTGGACGTTGCCGATGCTAGCGACAGTCGTTCTCACAGGTTGGTCCGTAGTCGATGTGGACATAGGCGTAACGTCAATTCAATCATCGCGACTCTTCCCTGACTGTTAATTCAGCGTACCGAATCCAGCTAGGTCGCCAAGCTGCACCCTAATCTCTCTACCTCATAACCCCCACACATCCGTTCGCTACCACTCGTCAAACCTTTAGCTCCGGATTTGAAAGTGGCGTACTTCTGCAAGATCGGACTATCCGCCTAGCAGCAACCTCTTGCCTAGCCGTAAGGCTTCGCATCCACATGTGGACATATCCGAATTTGAATCAAGCGTCTTCAACGGTTGGTCAAAGATCGGGAATTAGACCGTATCCACATCGTGGTCCAATCCAGGTAAACATATTGCTCGTTCCACAATCGTTAATTCACCAATCATTTCTCCAACTAACGCCGCGAATACGCGCTTTCGAATCACTTCTTCCAAACCCACCGGAATTCGTTCGCTACCAATCGTCAAACCTCACGAGACGGATTTGAACAGCCTACCTCCAGGTTATGAGCTTTTTTCGACTAAGGGGGTGGTTTCTATGAATACTGGCGTTATTCCATCCAGTAGGCGACTCTCGACCCTCTTGTTATGAGAAAAAGTCTCTAAAAGCTCATGACCTCAGGGTCGGAAAAACAGAGATCCGAGAGACTTTTGGACCAGTTTGGCGCTTTCTGGTCGAAATCGGGTTTTTAGGCGTCCGAGAGATTATGAGGTAGAGAGAGTCGGAGAGAGTCGATTTCGCTGCGATGGAAAAGCGACAGATCAACGAAAAGACTGGGAATAAACGAAGAAAGGCTGGAGCCATTACAGCACCAGCCTTTTCGTTTACTTGTGGGTAGGATTTCGTTCGCTACCACTCGTCAAAGTTGCGGGAGCCAGACTCCTATCGAGCGCAAAACATAGTCGTTTTTTCGCTAAAGAGAGACCAACCCTGGGCATCTGTTTCGACCCGCGAGACTGACTTTCTGTCAAAATTTGACAACAAAGAGACAGCAAAGCCGCTCCTGGATGGCAAGGGCGGCCTGCGAGTTGGAGGAATACAAGTTCCGGAGGAGCAATTCACAGTCGCCCGCGATTAAGCTCGCCGTGATATGGCCGCACTCCCATACGTTTTGGATTCCGTCAGACGCGAAGTCCAATTTGAACCGGGTGGTACTGCAAGCGTACTACGTGCAAGAGCGGCTGGAGCTGGAATTGGCGGTGACGCAGGCAGGGCGATTTTGGTACAGTAGGAAAGTGTGTTAACTACCTGCCGATAAGGAATTTACGTCGTTGAGTACGATGGAACAAACCCCCGATTTCACCAATCCGCCAATCGTTGAGTTCGTCCTAGGCGTCCAGTTTGCGCCCCTCGAAAATATGACGACGGGGCATTTGGGGTTGTTCTGGGAGCATCTTGGAAGAGGTGGATGGCCTCTGGTTGGTGATGAGCCACCGTTAGATCCGCAGTTTGAACTATTCGACAAGCCTAAATGGCGTGTCGCTCGGCAACTGCAATTCAAGCTGCAGCCTGGGTTTCAACCTGGGCGATTTACCCTACAAAACGCGGAGCAGGATCGAATGATTCAGTTCCAGGATACCCGATTGCTCTTAAATTGGCGGAAGACCAGTGGGCAAAACGTAAAGTATCCAAGTTACAAAGTTCTCATTCATGACTTCGAAAAGCACTACTCGCTACTCAGCGAATTTGTTCGCACACACAACCTGGGGGAACTTCAACCAAACCAGTGGGAAATCACTTATGTGGATTCCTTTCCTCAAGGTGAACTTTGGGATAGTCCGGCAGATTGGCAAAAAATCCTGCCAGGATTATTCGGTACGCTTTCCACTACACAAGAAACAAGTCTCGTCCTCGAGCATCGTGCTGCAGAATGGAGTTACGAAATTGCTCCAAAGCGAGGGAGATTACATGTGAACGCACAAGTTGGTTTTTTGCCAGACTCAGCAAAGTCATTATTACTTCTGAACTTAACGGCGCGTGGCCCCATCAGCTCAACTGGTGTTTCAACGCTTCGCGAAGGACTTGATTTAGGCCATGAAGTATCGGTTCGAGAATTTCTTGGGATGGTATCCCCGGACGTCAAAGCTACTTGGGAGAAAAAGCAATGAGTACAGTACTTGAACCACGAACTTCGGTGCTAATGGGCCGAGAACGATACAAAGATAATAGTCGTGCAGGTGTCGAATCGACAGCGTATGTCGCGGACAATAGTATTCGATTGCAATGGGAACGATGTTTCGCAAGACTTCGCGAAATCAGATCTTACGATGTCGATTGGAATGACGAAGGCGGGATGCCGCCAACTCTCCCAGTTGTTTCACAAGCCATAAGTATTGCTAAAATTTTACGCATCAACCGCGAACCAGCTCCCAGTCGTTGTCACGCAACAGACGAGGGGAACATCATCATGTCATGGGAAGACGCAAACGAGTACTTCGAACTTGAGATTGACGAGAATCTCTGCTGCACTGGTCGCTGGCTTCGACCAGGAGCGTTACGTGCGGAGTCCGCGATTATTGAAGCATTCTCTCAATCCTCCTAATCATTTCGACCAGGAACGGACTTGAGTTGAATGAAGGACCAAGGAGCTCCGATAACTGAAGAGGAATGGCTACTTCGTCGAGTTCACTTAGAAAATTTCGACTCCATCAACCCACCTAAAGTTAGTCTGTATGCATTCAAGCCACAAGTCAAAGGACGCGCCCCCGACACCACGGGAATAAGCTTTTATCGGCAATCCTGCATTCAGAACATCGAAGAAATCCTTGCGAAAACGGATGAGACCAAACGGCCGAAATATGGCATTGTTCGGCTGCCCGTGTCACTCCTAATTTCTAAAAGTCTTGCGGTTGTTCGCGATGATGATCACGAACATCCTATTGTCTTGGGGCATGTCGTTTTGCCCAAGATAAACTCAACACTCTATTCA
>JAYVBW010000022.1:0-1854 GCA_043750255.1 Pirellula sp. | reverse complement strand
GGGATCGAGAGTGGGATCATCTCCACGAAAGATCTTACTGTCCTCCAATCGCATCGAGAATTGAAAGGTTTTTCCTTTCGGATTTCCCAGGTCGGTGAGGTCAGGATCGAGCGAGTAATCAGGGCCAATTACGAAGTTGCCGTTGCCTTCTGTACCGGGATGTTCGTTATAGTCCTCATAAGGAAACGCTGGGCTGGTTGCCATTCCAATGCGTGCAAAAGTAAATAGGCAGAGAATGCAGACTGGGGGAAATCTGAGTTTCAACATAACGTAAATCAATCGGTGGAAGGAAAAGGTATTGTCCTGCGATTTTGTGGTCGTGGATCAACGGCTGAATGGGCGTGAATAAAGAATAACCTTAAGAGGAGACGGTTGTCGTAGTTGGAAAAAAAATTTCGACCTGTACGATTGAATTACGATGAAATTCAATCGATTTGAATAAGCCAAGGTTACTTGCGAGCGTCAGCAAGTCGCCATAGGTACCATGCTCCGACGCTTCGATACGGCTGCCATGAATCCGTCCACTTCGCAAACTCCGTTTTTTTTGGCAATTCAGGCAAGCCAACCAGATGTTTTAGACCTGCGCGAACTCCGAAATCATCGACCGGCATGACGTCTAGTCTCCCCATCGTGAAAATCAACAACATCTCGACAGACCACTTGCCAATGCCTCGCAGTTCTGTCAGCGCTTCGACTAACGCTTCATCTGTCATGCCGTTGGCGATCCCTCGGCCAGGAACGATCCCGTGGAATGAACTCTTCGCGATACCGCGGATTGCCTCTGTCTTAGCCAACGAGAATCCGCATTTGCGATAGGATGGTACCCGCATTCGCGACAATTGCAGAGGCGTCGGGAATGCTTGGTTTGGAAACCTAGCAATCATGCGGCCCAAGATGGATTCAGCAGCTTTTCCGTGCAGTTGTTGATGTGCGACGGCGCGAACTAACGATTCAAAGGGTTCGCGGTCCCAAACAGGACACAGGTCACAACGCCCGACTTCTGCGATCCATTCACGCAATTTCGGACTCTTAGAGCTCAGGTGCTTTTCCGCTAAACGTAGTTTTTTTTCAAAGGTCTTCTGCACTGATTAAACTCTTTCTTTTGAGATGCAAGTTTGATTTGTTTCCTGTGAGTCGTGGGCGCTCGTCCAATGCCGCCGACTTTGGTAGCGGTACCGCGCGAGCCGTCCGGTGAAGTACGAGAAAACTCAAAAATACCGGCTGGCTAGCGCCACTCCGCTACAAGAAATGGCACCTGCGGTGCTAAAGTGCGTGCCCGGGGCTAGCGCCCACCGGTTCACGAAACCCGCAAAGTGAGTGGCATTGGGCACTCGTCGCGTTGCAGAACACTTGCGTTTCCTGACGCGGCGATCGGTCGCGGTTCAGTATATAATGTGGCCTGCGTATTCGTGCCTTTGAAAGTTTGAAAACAGGACGAGTTCTTTAGAGATTTACTCACCTCGCTTCTTGAATGCGAGTCACAATATAACACAATTTTCTACTCAATCTCATTACAAGATTTGAGGTGGACGATGAGCCAACTCATCCTCGGTTTGTTTTTTTTACTGGTGTTCGCAATGTTCTGGGCCGTGACTGGACACGGACTGTGGCTCATTGTTGCGTTCCTACTTCGACAGTTCGGCACGAAATCATGTCCCGAGTGTAGCGAGCCTTTGACCGACAGCGACAAAGCTTGTCGAAAATGCGGCTGGACAAGCCGAGCAATCAATCGAACCACGGCGATCCGAGTTTGCGCTCATGCACTAAAGACCGCTTTCGATCGAGGCTTGATTGACGAAGAAACGCTCGCCCGGGGATCCAAAACGATCAGCGAGCTGGAGCAATCGCTTTCCG
>JAYVBW010000021.1:0-3422 GCA_043750255.1 Pirellula sp. | reverse complement strand
GGTCCCATTTGATGATTGATTTCCAACTCGTGCTGTGGTTGAACGACCGGGTAGTCAGGCAATCGTTCTTTAAGTTGGTTCAAGAACATTGTAGGGTTTAGTTTTTGCGATGGTTGCGCACGCCAATGGATGACGGCCTCGACAATCGGTGCTTTAGGAAGTTTTTCAAAGAGCTCATCGAGGTCGATTTTGAACTTCGGTTTTCTTTTCATCTCACACTCTGAATACTTTCATCACTTCATCGCCTAAGTGGTTGTTCACCTTTACGGCAATTCTACCTGAATTCGATCGATCGAAAGGGCGGGAAGTGTCGCGGTTGAGGGAGGACCAAGCCTCTTCGTCGATCGCGGCTTTAAGCCTTGTTTTAAGAAATTCGTATGGATCGTTTGCGCCTAGGAAATAGGCATGACGGGCGAAGAAGCTCTATTCATTGTGGTCGGTGTCGATGAACGAACAGGCGATGCCGTCTGCTCCGTCGCTGCGGACTTTCGACGTTCATAGGCGACGCGAACATTGTACTTGGCTGTTTCTTCCATGACGGATTCGTATTCAGCGGTGGGGATGTTTTTTCGCGATGCATCTTCGTGTCGAATGGCTTCGACGATTAGCTTCGACTTAGCAGACTTCTTGGCCATATTCCTTTGCCTCTATCTTTCTGTCACCCATTTTTTTGCCAAATACATGCATGGCAGAAAAATCAGTGGCAGAAAAATGGGTGGGGTGATTATAGGGTGAGGGTCGTGAAAGTGACTTGTTTTAGGGTGAGGTTGATCCACGCGATGGCTTGGAGATTGCTGTGTGCGAGTAGTTTGCGGGTGTGAAGCTCGTGTTCGGCGATCGATCGGTCGAGGCTTGTCACTTTTAGGGCCACGTCAGCGGACAGCATGTGCATCATTTGGTGGCCAACTGTCTGGCCTGCGACAGAGACTTGAATCTCGGAGTCAGTTTTTTCATGGCCACCCAAGGAATGAATGATCGCTTCTTGATAGAGCTGCGTTTCAAGCCCTGAACCGACATCGTTGAGAAACGCAATCAGATAGTCTTGGATAAACTTTGCGTGGGGAAAATCTGGGTTCCATCGCTCGGGGTTGATTTCGAATTTGAGTCGATCGGTGAATCGCCATTGCGTATTCACAAACTCATGCTCGATGGACGCTGGCCGGACGTTGATCAGTTTGCCATGTGCGAGATCACAGAGCAGGAGATAGTTGAGCAACTGTGCTCGATGACGCCCACCGAGCTTTTCGACCGACTTGAACTCGAAGACTCCGCCATCGGCGACGAGGACGTCAAGGAAATACTGCTTGTGAAATGATTGGAAGCGGACGTCGATTGGGACTTCGAGCGTCACTCCCGGCAGTCGAGTGGCCAGCAATCTTTCGTAAATCTTCTCATCAAAAAAACGACCGATTTCGTTATGGATTTTGAATGTGTGCTTCATAACCTCATAAGCAATCTCGCCAAACGCCTTCTGCGATAGTCGCTGAATCGGTATGGATGTTGTGATGGGCATGGCAAAAAAATGGGTCGCAGAAAAATGAGGGGAATGGGCTTGTATTGGATTGTATTATTTTTTTGCCACCCATTTTTTTGCCATTCGTGAATCATTGCGTTGAAGTGAAGTTCGACCTCGCTCTTGAAGTCAACTCCGATCTGATAAACGTCGCAAAATTCGAATGTTGTCCTAGAATCTGCGTAACCGGCGCGGACTTAAACGTCCTCAAGCGGCATCTACTGGCCCAGGCAATCCGCGATTGCAGCAACTCAAAACGAATGGACGGACAGGCGTTCGGGAAGTCCAGCAGCTATCATCACCAGCGGACTTCTACACTTGCTCCTTCGTTCACTCCAAGCATCATCGCGGCCGAATCCGAGACGAGATGCAGTCTAAGCGTTCGTTGTGGCTCGACAATCGCAATGAGTGTCATCGAAGGCTGATTGTGGTTAGAATCGAACAGACCGTACGTTTCATGCTCATTGTCTACCACGATTTTGGTTTCAGTTGTCCGGCCAACACCAGCCAATTGCTCCTCGGCAATGTCGGTGATCAAATCACCGTCCGAGTTGACTTGAACTACGGTCCCTTGGATTTTACTTGCCACAGATGTTAACCGTCCTCTCTGAGTCGAATTCTGTTTTTGATTCAAATTGGCACGATTGCCGTTCTCTAAATGAATGCACTTTACCAAACTGAAACGGGCGAGACCACTAGGGTTGGTAGTGCTGTGTGTTTTGTCAGCCTGAGGACAGGCTGACCTACGTGGTGCAAAGAATAAGGCTGGTACTGGCGCGAGTTGAGGTTTGACGGCTAAAGCTTTAGATTCAACATGTTGTCGAGTGAATCTCGGATTTTAGTTTCCGTCGCAACTCCGCCCCCGACGATGACATGTTTTACTTTCCCATCGCGATCGATAATCACGGTTTGCGGGATCGCTTGAGCCTGATAAGCTCGCGCTACTGCACCGTCGGAATCTAAAACAACAACCGGGTTGATTTTCAACCTATCCAATAAGGCTCGAATTTCGGCTGACGTTTGTTCAATATTGACCGCAATGACGTCAACTTCGGCACCTTTATACTGCTGAGCCAACTCGGTAATCTTGGGTAGCGAAGCGATGCACGGACCACACCATGTCGCCCAAAAGTCCAAAACAACAATTCGCCCTCGCAAGTCCGAGAGCTTAAGCAAGGATTCATCGAGTTTTCTCAATTCAAAATCTGGGGCAGCGATGCCAATCATCCGGGCCTGAAGTGAATCTGGTGCGTTGCCGCCATCCGCCTCTGGTGAGTCCAAATCGTTTACGAACTTGGGATCAGGTGCATTCTGTAGAGTCCATTTGCCAAATCGATTGCGTTTAGCATCATCCGCGATCGCTTCGCCCAAAACAATTTTAGATACCTTAGACAGGTCCACATGACAATCGCCCAATTGCGGGTGTTGACCGTACAAAATATCCCCCTCGACCCGATCCGGTACAATACTAATCCGCGTACCTGAATTATCCAGCGCCTGACACTTTAAGTCGCTCAGCACAGTTCCATCAATTGCCGCCTTACTGTCGACTACGGCAGCTTTCGTGGAAGAATCCTGTCCGATTGGAACGATTTCGGGTGCATCTTGAAGCCATATGATTTCTGCGACACTCTTCATTTGGATTTTGCGTTCTTCTCCTCGAACCTCCAAAGTAATTTCGTCGACATCCATGCTACGCAATTGGCCACGGATTGCGTCACCTTCGCGTGAAACAATCAAGTGTGTAGGTGGGTTGTTTCGTTGAGAGCGAGGCAGTGTCAGCAATCGCTTGCGACTCCCTTTTTCCATCGTGTCGGTTCCCGTGTACGCTAGTTTACGAACTCCGCGAACCATTTCAACATCGATCTTGTTCGACGAGAACAATGTCGATTGAAAGAACATCTCTCCG
>JAYVBW010000020.1:0-3031 GCA_043750255.1 Pirellula sp. | reverse complement strand
GGCCACATCATTCAAATACAATAATCGCCAGCGGCAGCACACAGTGTTGGGTTCAAGATTTTTCAAACGCCACGATCGCAGATAACGGAGGTCACACCGTTAAGATCAGAGTTCAAGAATGCCCCTTGTCTGTCGGACTAATAATTGTGGAAAGTTACGAAAAATTTCAAGAGAGTGGGATATATACACAGACTGGTGGTTGCACCATGCCTGTTGATATGGGACTCGGCAACGAACCTCGTGGAGGAATGGCTTTTAATTACTATAAAAAACAATAAGTGTCAAATTTAAGTTAGGCGTTGCGCTTGCGAACAATTGACATTTGAGTAATCGGTCAACTTCGTTTTAGCGGATTAGGACCAAAGCGTGGCTAGCGCAGGCTGCTTTGTGTCTCGCCTCGTCGGGGCGTAGTCGCACCAGACAGATCGCGGGCGACGCCCACAGCACTGCGTCGCTTGCCGACGTAGAATGATGGTGAGCTTTATAAATTTATTGAATATCTCGGAAAAACGCAGGTTGTAGCGGAGTCGGAATCTGGGAAGAACTTTAGGCGTCGATCACAAGTCGGGCAGGTGTAAGAATAGCAGCATTCGATCGCAATTGTTCGGAGATCGATTGAGTTTTCGCGCACCGGTAGCCACTCGTCGAGCAACGTCTCGAATTCAAGTCCATGATTTTTAGCGTTGGACTTTGTGACGCGGACGCGGTGGAAGAGGCATCTTCTTAACCAGCCAGCCAAATAGTTCTCGGTGCGATTGGCCAAAGAATCGGTTTGCTGCTGTCGTTCCGTCGCTTCGCTTGATGACGAAGTTGTGCAACACACCCAAAACCCGAAGCTTCCTCGGCGAGAGTTCGCGCAGACCATGATGACGCAACGAAAGTTGTCCATTGCGACCCTCTACACACGAACTCGATCGCTGAAACAACTCGGATGCCGATCTCGCTTGTTCCTCCAGGTACAATACTTCCGTCTCGCTCAATGCCGCTAGTGGGCCATCGCGCGCTTTTGCTCTTGCGAGAATGGAACTCGATAGTTCGCGAAGTCGTTTGCGTTCTTTGGAGTCACTACAACGCCCTGCAACCGAAGCAAGGTAGTAACCCGCTACGAGTTGATTCTTCCAAACATCGACGATCTCAGCAGAGTAAGCCAACGCGGCGGCTCGGATCGCAATCAGTTTCCAAAAGAAGACAAGCGTGTCGATCATCGAAGGCAGCACTCGCTTCGCTTTGGCAAGACGTGCAAAAGACGAAGGTTTAAGGCCCGCTTCGGATGCGACCTGATCAAGAGTATCGAAATGCGAGTTCAACTTTGCTTGGGCTTGCGCCGCTTCGACTGAGGCACCGGTCTTGAGATCGAATGGATGGTATTCTTGGCCAATACCCAGGCGAGCTTCTCGCGCTCGACGCTGTCTGGCTTGAGTCGATTCGAATTCTTGACGCGCGTGGTTCAGAGCCTCTTCGAGAAGTGGCGCATTGCTTCTGAGTTCTATTTCCAGGTCCAGCTGTTTGATCGAACATGGCCAGTTTTCGTTGAAATCTGCGAGCTTTTTCTCATTCTGTTGATGGGAGGCTTCCGCTTCCTTTAATGCCTTTTCGGCTTTCTCAGTTTGACGATGAAGCGGTGCGCTGGTTGCGCGAGACGCTTCTTGCTGAACATGGAATAGGTCCGGCGAATGATGAACACCCAGGAACGTTTCAGTGTGCGAGATCAAAGCCGTCGCTTCATCGGAAACGCATTGAATCACATTGACGGAGAATGGCTTGAGGGCTTCGGTGACGGCGACGTTCCAAGTAGGAGCATCACGCTTGGCTGCATACTCTTCAAGAATGAGAAAGTTGGATACCGGTTCGATTGCAACCAAGCAGATCTGCGGATGAAACGTCTCGTCCTCGCACAAGGTGATTTCGCGCTTGGGCATTTGCTGTGCAAGTCTGCCCTTTTCTTCTTGGCCGAACTGTTCGATGCACTTTTCGATGGAAACAGAGATCTTCTGTTGAGCCCCGTAGGATGCTGCGATAAATCCGTCCAGTTGGCACAATTTCAGTAGCCAACAGATGTTTCGGATACCGCCATCATTGGCTTGACCCAAGACAAGATGCACGGCGCACAAAAGCTTATGTAGGAACTCGAGCCCGTGGGGTGATTCGAAAAAACTCGACGACAGTTGGATCTAGGCCGCTCTCTTGTTCGAGGCGAGCACGATTGCGTTGCCAGTTCTGAGCCGTGGTACGTGCGACACCATTGTCCGAGGCCGATTGTTTCAACGAAGCTCTGTTGCTTTGATCCAAACGCAATTGCACAACAATTTGGGAAATCTGGTCGCGTGGCCAGAGACGTTGTTTCGACGAGACGTTGCCGGTGGTAGACTGAGTGCTGTCCATGCTTGAGACTCCTTTAGAATGCTTTTTCAATACACACTCTATTGGAGCCTCGGGCTGGACTTTCACGAACAACGAATTTTGACAAATGGACAACGAAAGTTTAGCTGGCATTCACGGCCCTGCCCCGAGTTACGATCGACGCCCCAAGAAGTAGATCTGAAAGTGGGTGAGACGCTAGAGCCTGGGAAGTGCAGGGCATTTATGTTTAGAGGAAATTCAACTTCCTCTGGACCTTCAGAAGGATCGGTATCTGTGGAATGCCGTAATGAAGATGGGCAGATTGCTAAGTATAGCTTTAGGTTAAAGGGCGTTCTGCCGGCAATTGTCGAGTCCCGTCCTAGACGTCTGGCGCTAAAGTATGGAGAGTCAGATATCTTAGAGTTAGTGATTCACAGAAAAGATTTGATGAGTCGTTTTCAGCGAGCAAGTTCGTTGTTTGATTTGGTGACGGTCGAGAAGATTGAGGGACTGGATTCAGGTTTCGCCTTCTGTGTAAAAGCAGTGGATGATGTCGGCAACAAGCGAATGGATGCGATGGATATAATTGTAAGGCTCATCCGGCGTTTCGGGGAGGTCGACAAAACGGACTCTAGATCGCAAATGATATCATTCGAAAAATCAACGAATTGCTTGGTAAACTTAACACAAC
>JAYVBW010000019.1:0-2957 GCA_043750255.1 Pirellula sp. | reverse complement strand
ATAGCAACGCGCAACTGCCGCATCGCTCGACTCTCGCCAATGATGTTACCGAAATCATGGACTGTATGCAGTTCGTCACGCAGGTAAACGTTTTGCTGCTTCAATTCTTCCATAAGCCGATCAATCTCTCCATAGGCTGCAGCATTGTCAAGCGCGACCGAAAGTTGACCACAAACTTCATTGAGTAGTTGTAAATCCCAATCATCAGTTCGCCCGTCGTGACGCGATGCTATCCCCAGCACACCAACACTTCTGTCTCGTGATAACAATGGCAAATAGACTGTCGATGCGTATCCCAACTCGAGGAGTCGTTGGTGCTCAGGAAACGTTTGTGAAAGTTTCAATGATCGGGTTACTAGTGGCAGACGATTTTGGTTCACCCAATCAAACGCCGAATCGATGAGCGGCAGGATAGACACCTCAGCCCAGTCTTTCACTCCAGCAGAAAACTCAAGCGCGAATCCGTGCCGCATTGTCTCGCGCCCCGATGCCAACAACAGGCTCACTCGGTCGCAATTCAGCAGTTTGTGAATCTGCTCGGCAGCATGTTCAAAGACTTCTCGCATGTTGAGACTGGAATTGACAATCTGCCCGAGTTCGACGAGCAGCCGATACCGGCTTTCTGACTGCCGAAGCTGCTGGGTCTGTTTGTCGACCTCGCCCTGCAACGTTTTGAGGAAATCATCCTTGGCCGAGTTTGCTTCTGCAAGATCCTGATTCGTCCGTTGGAGTTCGCTAATCAGCCGATTCCGTTCAACACTGATCGCGATGTGGCCCGCCAGTCGCTTCAACAACGCGGCGTGGGAGTCGGTGTAAGCGTGCTTGTTACGGCTCGAGAAAAAAATAACGCCGATCGGCTTGCCGTCTGCCAACAGTGGTAGCGTCAAACTCGACTGCATGCCCTCGCGTTGAATCAGCGCGGTCGAAGCCGACTGCGGTTTTTGTAGCAGGTACTGACCCAAGTCGCCGATGATTCGCGGTTGCCCCGTTTGCAACAACGGTGCGAGGGTGGAACCTTCGACGCGCGCCGCGTAACCCACCTTGAGTGCAACGTCACCATCCGAGCGACACGAAATCAGACGCAGCAGATTGGCAGGCTCTTCGAGCAGAGCGACCGCAATTCGGTTGTAGGGCACGATGCCGTGCAATTGGTCATAGACAGAGTTGAAAAGCTCGTCGAATCCTTGCCCCATGTTGATCTGTTCGAGCATCCGCTCAACCAGCCGTTCGTAGTCTTCTGGCCTGTTGTTCATCAAGAGTTCAACTCCATTGGGTCATTCGACGAAATATGGTTATGCGAGGGTCCTTTTCGAAATTAAAGATAATAAAACCCTACAAAAAGGTTACTTCGCAAGACTTTCAACCTACTCGAAGTCCTCTCCAAAAGGAACCTCAATGACCAAATAACGTCGACGCATAAGAGTAGAAAAGTATTTTAAATTACCGTAAGCTATTGCTGCGACTTGGCTTGCGATCGAAAATAGGATTATGTTCTATAAGTTTGGCTCACGGATTGCATTGATACAAGTGGTCGGCCCTCCTGCCTTGATCACAGTTGGCGATCGATGAATAACTTTATGGACCTGATCATCATTTCTGGAAGGGAACAAGATGGCAATAAACGTTACCGAATTCGCTGCGAAAGCGCTCAAAAAAGTGATGGTCGATCAGCAGATGTCCGCGACAATGGTACTTCGAATCGGAGTCGTTGGCGGAGGCTGTAGCGGTTTCGAGTACAAACTCAGCTTCGACGAAACCATCAATGAGGAAAAAGATACACTGACCGAGGTTCATGGCATCCGTGTCGCGGTCGACAAGAAGAGCGGGTTGCTTCTGGACGGCACCGAGCTTGATTATCACGAAAGCCTTGAGAAGAGCGGCTTTATTTTTAACAACCCGAACGCAACCAAGTCGTGCGGCTGCGGCAGTTCGTTTTCCGCTTAAAAAGGAAAGTCAACCATGACATCGAGCAACGCGTTACTTGAGGAATATGCGCAGCGTGAATACCAGCACGGATTCGTGACGGACATCGAATCGGACACGATTCCTCCTGGCTTGAACGAAGCTGTCGTTCGTTTGATATCTAAGAAAAAGAACGAGCCCGAGTGGTTGCTCGATTGGCGATTGAAAGCTTTTCGAAACTGGTTGACGCTCGATGAACCGAACTGGCAAAACGTCAAGTATCCGCCGATCGATTACCAAGCGTCTGTATACTACTCCGCGCCCAAGCAGAAACCGAGCCTCAATAGTTTGGACGAAGTAGACCCCGTGCTTTTGGCGACCTACGAAAAGCTAGGTATTCCTCTACATGAGCAAAAGATACTCGCTAATGTGGCCGTTGACGCGGTTTTCGATAGCGTATCGATCGCGACGACTTACCGAGAGGCGCTGGAAAAGTACGGTGTAATCTTCTGCCCGTTTTCCGAAGCCGTTCACAATCACCCTGAACTGATAAAGAAGTACCTTGGCTCAGTTGTGCCTGCTGCGGACAACTTTTATGCGTCACTCAATTCCGCAGTCTTCAGTGACGGATCTTTTTGTTACATTCCCAAGGGCGTTCGTTGCCCGATGGAGCTGTCGACTTACTTCCGTATCAATGCAAAAAACACGGGCCAGTTCGAGCGAACATTGATCATCGCCGAAGAGGGCAGTTACGTGAGCTACCTCGAGGGCTGTACAGCGCCCAAACGCGACGAGAATCAGTTGCATGCGGCGGTAGTCGAATTGATTGCCATGGACGATGCACAAATTAAATACTCAACGGTACAGAACTGGTATCCGGGCGACGCCGACGGTAAAGGTGGCATCTACAACTTTGTGACCAAACGCGGTGCTTGCCGCGGCAAAAACTCGAGGATTTCGTGGACGCAGGTCGAGACGGGATCGGCGATCACCTGGAAGTATCCGAGCGTGATCTTGCAAGGTGATAACTCCGTTGGTGAGTTTTATTCGGTAGC
>JAYVBW010000018.1:0-9178 GCA_043750255.1 Pirellula sp. | reverse complement strand
CGGCCAGCCGTTGGCCGGTATGCCGATCCAAATTGGGTCCGTGCAGGGCCTTACGCTGGCGGACGGTTCTTTCACACTCGATTTGGGCTCCGGCACGGTCGTAAGCGATACGGTCAAGGTGCGCGGTGAGCTTTTTAGCGGTCCGATCGTATATCCGTTCATTGCAGAGAAACTAGCTTTCATCCTTGAACATGATGTTTATGCAAATGTCAATAATGTCATCGATCGCCCTATTTATCTGCCGGCGCTCAATGTAGCAGGCGGCACGAAGATTGACCCGATGCTCGACGTGGCGGTTCGGCAACAAGTCGCTCCTGGCGAGATGGCGGAAATCTTTGTTGCCGCCAGCACGCTGACCAACCTGCAAGGAACGCCGTTCACGGGAACGCTAAGCATTACTGAAGTACCGACTAACTTCACGCCAGCCTCGCTGCCGTTTGGGATGAATCCCGACTTGGTCGTGACGATTCAGCCGGGCGAAATGGTGTTCGCAAGGCCCGCACCGCTATCGTTGCCCAATCGTTCTGGCAGGGGACCGAGAGTGGTGATGGATTTATGGTCGATCAACCCGATCACAGGCCAATTTGAGGATGTGGGCAACGGTCAGGTTAGCGCTGACGGAAAGACAGTCGAAACGATTTCCGGCGGGGTTCGCAACAGTAGTTGGCACTTCTTTTCGCCTCCGGCTGTAACCCCCGAGCGTGGAGATCCCTACAACAAGAAAAACGCATGCAATAGGTGCGAGGTGAATGAGCCTTTCAATTCCGAAGTCGAGCTTCATTCTGGTGCTGTCGTGGAAACCCACGCTCTCGCCTCCTATCAAACGCAAGGGAGCAATAGTGGGCTCCGTTTGGTTTTCAACTCGCTTCGTGCCGATCCGCGCCCAATAGTGCATTTTGGCTTCGACGACGTGGATGCCAAAGAAATTTTACGATCCCCTGAGTTGGTTAAAAATCTTCGGCTTGTTGCGCGGATGTCCGTCGAACGCGGCACATTTACGACGGTCGTGCCAGGACGCCAAGATAAACCTGGGAATACTTCTGGAAATGTACTGGGAGGGGATGAGCACTATTGGCGTTTGCCCGATGAGCCAGCGTCTGCGGACGCGGCCTTGCAAGTGGACTTGCGCGATCAACCCACTGGAGTCTATCGATATCGACTGGATTCAGGCATCTATTATTTCACCGGATCCATTTTCTCCGGCTCGTCGGCCAGGGTGAGCGGGAATCTGGTTGTCGTCAATTCCAGGAACAGCCCCTTCGGCGCAGGCTGGGGAATTGCTGGCCTTCAGCACCTCGTGGAAAACGATGATAAATCCGTATTGCTCATTGACGGGGACGGCAGTGAACTACTTTTTGCATTCAACCAATTAACGGGATCGTATACATCACCAGCTGGAGATTTTTCAAAGCTCGAAAAAATTCAAGGAGGAACTTATCAACGCACTCTAGCGGATCGCACCGTTTACCGATTCGACTCCAACCTCAACCTCTTATCGATCACGGACACAAACAATAATCGGACTCAATTCAGTTATAATGCTCAGGGCGCGCCGACTGGAATCATCGACCCCACCGGTCAGGTAACGACATTCCTTTATTCTGGGAAACGTGTTTCCGAAATTAGGGATCCCGCCGGTCGTACGACACGCTTGGACTACGACAACTCCGGCAATCTATTGCGAGTTACTGACCCAGACTCTGCCGTGCGAAACTGGCAGTACGATACATCGCATCACATGGTAGGCGAAATAGACCCGTTAGGCAGACAGGAACAGTCAAGCTATGGATTCCACGGGCGTGCCACGGGAGCAAACAGGAAGGATGGAACTCAGATTCGAATTCAAGCGCCGGAAACCCAAGGCCTTTTTCCTGCCGACGCCACGATTGACTATATGCGGGCACCTACCGTGTTTTCGCTTTCCGACAAACCGACGGCTATGTATGTCGATGGCAAAGGAAATGTGCGCATCAACGAACTGGATGCCGCTGGGCAGGCAACCAAGACAATTGATGCGATAGGTAACACATCATCGGTTTTGCGCAACGCTGACAATTTACCGGTCGAGAGCGTGAACGCTCAAGGCTCAGTCAGATCGAATATTTTTGATAATCGCGGCAACTTAGTCAGCTCGCGAGATAGCTTGTCCGTTCGGCTAGGCGACGAACCGTCCATGATCGGTATATTGTCCGGCGATCTGCTGCGACAGGGCGAAAGAGATCGATATAGTTTCGTAGCCAAAGCTGGTGAACGTATTTGGATCGACTCCATTCGCGGCTCTGCGTCGATCGAGATTATTACGCCCAGCGGCAATGCTCTTTCGACAGAGCAACTTCCCGAAAATGGCACTTATCAAGTTATTGTCAGCAAGTATCAGGGTACCTACGCTGCTGCCATCCGTTCTAGGAGTTATGCGACCCAACTCGAATGGGGAGTTCCCGTGTCGCGAAATGTCGACGCAGGCGAAGACGTTGTTTATCGATTTACAGCGGAGAGAAATCAACGATTCGTTTTGCACGATGGTACGATTGCTGCCACCGGCGATTGGCTGCTGAAGGGGCCAAACGACGAGCAAGTAAAGTTCCTTTATTATCAAGCAACTGCTGACTACGAGTTTCTCGTACCCATGAGTGGTGAATACTATCTCATTCACACTATCCCTCCAACCACATCGACATCTCCTCAGACCTTGGAGTTCACGGCGAAAGTGGTCGATCCCACTCCTGTGTCAGCGAGTGGGTTTGGGACGACCTACGACGGGACACTGCAACCGGGTGAGCAAAAACGCTTTTCGTTCACGGGCGCGCAAGCCGCATTCGTCTATCTAGACAACTTGGGAGAGAGAGACCAACTGAAGTTCGAACTCCGAGATCCGCAGGACAGGCCTCTTGCTTATCTTGACTACGGAGGATATGGCGGTTTGCTTGACAATCGGATTTTTCAGTTGACTTCGTCTGGTACCTATCAATTAGTCGTTAGCAGAAAAAACGCGTCTCTCGCGGGAAGTTATCAATTTCGAATTGAAAATCTATCCTCTGCGCCGATTGCTCAGTTCGATTCCGTCGTTAAAGCGACTGTCACGGGACGACAAGCCACACTTTACCGGCTCACGGGTTCAGCCGGTGAACGATTCTTAATCGAGTCGTCTCCCGCGGTTTCGATGATGTTATTCCTCTCGTCTGTCTCGCCTTACGGATATGCGTCGTTTGTCCGAGGAATATATACATTGCCCGTCACCGGTGACTACTACTTGATCTTTGATGGTTCAGAGGCCTTTGCTGATTTTGGCAAGGCTGAATTTTCTTTTAGTTCCATCGATCTGAAACGGATGCCGTTGATTGCCCTGGACGATGATATTACCGGAACCGTCACAGCTACCGGTCAGAGAAATAAGTACTACAGGTTTCTTGCAACACCGGGCAACCCTCCTAAACTCCTAAACCTTCCGAACGTCACATCTTTTACGACGCCTCAAATTATGAAGGATGTCAACCTTCGGCCCGAAATGAATGAAACGGGCGAGCAAAAGGAATATGTTTTGTTCGCCGATGCTTATGCCTTTGCCGACTTCCCCCATCAATTCGGTTTCCGTTTAATAGGTCCTTCCGGGCGTGCTGAGACGATCTCGTATGGGCAGACCATGACCGGACGTATCGGACTAAACCAAACCGACACCTACACATTTAACGGCGTCCAGGGAACTTCGATATATCTGGATTGGCGCAATCCGGACACGGACAGCAATTCTGGTGTCGTTTGGAGTTTGATTGGCCCTGATGGCAAGCACTTGATTGGTCCTGACGGACGCACCGCGCCGAGTCTAGTCCAGAACGACTTCGGTCCGGTTCATTTGCCATCAACAGGTACGTATCGCCTTGAGTTGTCGTATGGTAACCGTTTGAGCAATTACGAGTTCCGGTTATTTGATACTGCCTCGGCGATGCTGGTTTCGCTAGGATCTCCCTTGGGAGGGCGACTTACCAAAGGCTCAGCGGCAAATCTGTTCCAGCTAAGCGCGGCGGCCGGACAACGTTTACGTTTTGAACAATCGTCGACAACTTCCCAGATGCAAATCTATTCGCCAAGCGGTGAATTGGTCTTCGATTCCGGAACGGTATCTGAGGTGAAGTTCGCAGCGATTTCCGAGACTGGTAAGTATCTCATAGTCGTGAGTGGTCGCGAACCGAATGTTCGCACACCCCTTTCATTCGAATGGTCAATCTTTCTAGTCAATGATCTGCCTGTGATTCCAACTGGATTCGACGTCCTTTATCAAGGCACCGCCGTTGAAGGAGATTTAGTCGCAACGTTTCAGGGAAATGCTGGTTCACAAATTCTGTTTCGAACTGCGGCCACGTTTGATATTTATTCGTCTGCCGCAGTGCGAATTGTGGGGCCATCTGGCGAGACCGTCAAGCAATTTGTTCCTCAACGCTTCACACTTGACTCGCTGGTTCTGCCGCAGAACGGACAGTACACGGCCCATCTCATTGGGCGGTCTGGGCCGCTGACAAGGCCGACGACTTACGAATTCGTTCTTTCCGAGGTTTCTTCGCTCCCCAAACTCGAACTTGGAACAATCCACCCGGTGCCGCCTGGTTTAAATACATTTCCATTCACGTTTGAAGTAACCGCGGGTGGGCAATATCTGCTCGAAGCAAACGTGCAGGACGACTACGATGCTAGCTCTATCTATGACCCTTATCGGTACTTTTATGTGAGTGCGTCCTTACCGTTGGATTCGCAAGGCATCCAACCCGGCATCCCCTTCACCGCGTTAAAGTCAGGCACCTATCAGGGATTCGCAAAAGTTAATTATAGCAATTTGGCATTATCACTTCAGTTGCTCCGACTTGATGCGGCACCTATATTGCCGCCGGACACAGTGTTTAAGGGGACAAACTCTCGCGTCAAAGAAAACGTCGTTCGTCGAATGGATGTCCAGGCAGGTGAAACGTGGCTATTGCGATCAAATAACAAGAACTGGGTGGTTTATGATCCTGCCGTGTCGGCGCACTTGGAACCCTATCTACCGATGAATTGGGCACGCGTAGAAAGAACGTCGGGTCAGTTTGTATGGGAAGGCGTTGTGTCATTTCCAAACGCTGGCACGTTCGCGCTCATTCGTCGAGGCGCGTTTGGTGATCCGCTGGAATATTCCGTGACGGTAACTCGATTGGAAGAACCGGTCGTGCCTATGGTCGGCGGTAACTTGAGCCGTACAGACTACACCTACGATCCGGTCTTTAACCAACTGACTAGTCTCACCGATGAACAAGGCCGACGTACGCTGTTCGAACGGGAGTCAGTTACAGGTAACGTTTTGAAAATCACCAAGGTGGTCGGGGCTCCTGGCGGCAACGACGATTTGAAAGTTGCGTTTACTTACCAAGCGTCGGGACAAATCAACACAGTAACCGATCCGCTTGGCCGCACCACGGCCTATGATTATGACTCGAAAGGACGACTGATCTCTCAAAAATCCGTCCTAGGAACTCCTCTGCAAGCGATACAAACCTTCGAATACGACGCTGCCGGTAACTTGTCTGCAATGATCGACGAAAAAGGCGATCGCACTGTCTTTGAATACGATTCCATGAACCGACGCACACAGATCACGATGCCGGACCCTGATGGCTCGGGGCCGCTACCGTCGCCGACCCAGAAATTCACCTACGACGCTGTCGGAAATTTACTCGCTGTTACCGATGCTCTAGGTGGCGTTACGCGAAAGACCTACGATGCGCTTGATAGACTAACGTCAGTCACAGATTCCGAGAATAACGTTCAAAAATATGCCTATGACCAAGCCGGAAACGTGACAAGTATCACCGACTCGCTGGGACACGTTTCACGATTTCGATACGACGCTCGCAACCGACTTTCGACCAGTATCGATGCTGCAAATTTTGAAACGCATTTCAAATATGATCTTGATAATAACTTAATTTCACTAACAGATCCGATGGGCAATTCTACGAAATATGCCTACGACTCACGAAACCGTCGCATAGCCGAGTACGATCCGTTAGGTCGGGTAACGAGTTCCGTCTACAACGGCGTCAATGAGATCATCGCCCAGGTCGACCGCTTGGGACGAACGACCCGTCTAACCTATGACGATGTAGGCCGAGTGATTCGAGAACGTTGGTTGGACGCTCAGAACATAGAAGTCAACACGGTGAATTACACGTATGACGCAGCGAGTATGTTGGTTCGAGTGCAAGACAACGCGAGCGATCTGCAAGCCACATTCGACGCTCTCGGCCGTCCGACGCGTGAGCAAACCGGTGGAGCCAATGGCGTGCCAACAACGATCCTCGATCATACGTATGACGCAATAGGCAACGTGCTGTCCACGACAGATACGATCAACGGGACCGTGGGTGGGACGAATGCCTACGTTTACGATTCGCTCGATCGACTTACCAAGTTGACTCAGTCCAGCGCTGTGGGCTCAACGAATCCCGTCTCGGAAAAGCGAGTCGACCTTTCCTACAATGCGCTAGGTCAATTCACATCACTCGCTCGCTTCGCCGACATGGCAGGCTTGCAGTCCGTTGCAAGAACGAGCTTCGCTTATGACACCCTGAATCGGTTGACCGACATTTCGCATCGCAATCCAGCCAATGCAGTGCTCGATTCATTTGCCTTTTCTTATGACACCGCCAGTCGTATCTCACGGATCAGTGATATCGACGGTGCGACCGACTACGCCTACGACGTGCGAGACCAATTGTCCGTTGCCAATCATGCAGACATCGCCAATCCCGATGAAGCTTATGTCTACGACGGCACCGGCAATCGCACTTCGTCGCAGCGACATGGCAGCGGTTACGTCGTGGGCGATGGAGTTGCAGGAACTAGCGACAACAATCGTCTAACCAGTGATGGCACGTACCGTTACGTTTACGATGCCGAAGGCAATTTGATTACCCGAACGCAGATCGCTGGCGGAGCGGTGCGAGAGTTCGCTTGGGATAACCGCAACCGACTGACCCGCGTGACGGACCGACCTAGCACTGTTGGGGCGCCAACGCAGGTCGTCGATTACATTTATGACACGCTGAATCGACGTATCGCGAGCAAAGTCGATACAACGCCTAGCGACGCAGTTGACGGAAAAATCACTTACTTCGTCTACGATGGCAGCGACGTGTTGGTCGAACTAGTCGATCTTGACGGCTCTGGTCCCGCCGTCGCTGCGGAGTCCATGCGGTACTTGCACGGCCCGGCAGTCGACCAAATCTTCGCTCAAGAAAACGCGGCAGGCGATGTGCTTTGGGATCTTACCGACCACTTGGGAACGGTCCGGGATCTAGTAAACAACAGCGGGCAAGTTGTAAATCACATCAAGTACGACTCGTACGGCAATGTCGTTTCCGAGTCCAACCCCGTAGTTAAGATGCGGTACAAGTACACCGGACGAGAATTCGATGCGGAAACCGGAATGCAATACAACCGTGCGCGTTATTACGACGCTACGGTCGGAAGATTCTTGAGTGAGGATCCGATTGGATTTGCGGGTGGAAGTCCAAACGTTTATTCTTACGTAGTGAATTGGCCGAATCAGTATCGCGATCCAAGTGGCTACAATCCCTTAGTCGCTGCAGTAGGAGCGGGGATTGGTTACGATGCAGGGTATTTAGCGAATGTAGCTGGTCAACTAGCAGGCGGAACGAACTTAGCGGACGTCGATACCGACCAAGCATTAATCGCCGGTGGTGTGGGCGCGGTGGCCGGTGCACTGGCGACTAACAAAGGACTTTCTAAGATTGGAGCCCTCGGGTTGGGTGCAGCGGCGAACCTTGTGCAGTATGTGCTAACTACCGATAGATGCGAACAAAATCTTGAAAACGCAATATTTAGTTTGGGGACGGGATTTGTCGGCGCGTATGTGGGGGGAGGAGCGATGGCGCGTGCCGCTTTACGTCCGGTCCGGAGCCGATTCATGTCGGCCGCAGAAAATTCCACTGGCGGGAAAGTTCCTGAATCCATGGATACAATGCGGCGGATGGCAACTAATCGAAATCTAAATGAACAAGCGCTGGGTGCAACATATGCCAACGTCGGTCGTGGAAGTGGTGGTGCTGGCGTGGGCGCGATCGCGGTCCCGTTTGAAAAAGGTGGGCAATGCGATTGCAAATAAGTAAAGCAAAAGGAAAAGGTGTCCGGTACGAATGGCACTTAATCGACGTAAAAGCATTGCCTAAAAGGGTTTATGTCAATTCCGGTCAGGAATTGAGCCAGTTTTTGGGTTTGGCTGAGGTGGCTGGCGGTTCGTAATTTGCGATTTGGGCGGACGGATTATGATGGAATTCTGGTTTGCTTCCGACCGGGTGGAGGCATCGTTCCGTAGTGTTCGCCTCGCTGGGGGGCTCACCTCCAGAGTGAGACTTGTCAGTTGGGGCCAATCGCACCCTTAGCTCGCTCATTACGTTCCATGAGTTGAGATCCACGGGTTCCAAGAACGCAAGAGGCCATCGGCGATGCCTAATTCATGTCAGTTGCCAGACAAAGACGACTCTCTTTCAGACAGAGTCATTGGCGACCAAGTTCGGCTACTTGCCATAAATCAAATCGATGAGCGGCTGGGGCGCTATCGGCTGGCTCAGCCAAAGCTGGAGCAGCAGATGCTCAAGTCGCTTCGAGATTATGGCCAGTTGTCTCCGGTCGTTGTCTGCCAGCTTGACGGACA
Organism: Pirellula sp.; assembly: GCA_043750255.1. Lineage (GTDB taxonomy): Bacteria > Planctomycetota > Planctomycetia > Pirellulales > Pirellulaceae > JBKCUI01. The sequence goes on along the minus strand of JAYVBW010000018.1, from coordinate 480 downwards.
GACGGTGCTCGTCGATGGCTTCAAGCGTCTTCGTGCCGCACGAACTCTTAAAGGCCACGACCAGCTCATCGGTCGATTCCTTGCATCGGATGAGCAGGGCGCCAAAGCCGCGATCTTCAACCTCAATCGGATCACCGGCCGTCCGGTTGAACTCGAAGAAGCCTGGATCATCTACGCTCTGGTAATTGAGGATGGGCTTCAGCAAACCGAAGTCGCTCAAATGCTCGGTCGTCACAAGAGTTGGGTCAATCGACGCTTGGCTCTGATTGAACGGCTCTGCAATGAAGCTCGCGAGGGCTTGCGGCTAGGGCTCATCACTCCGACGCAAGCTCGGCATCTGACCCGGTTGCCGCGCGGCAACCAGGACGTAGCCTTGCAGAGCGCGACCCACGCGGCCCTCACTTCGCGTGAACTCTCCGGCATGGTCGACCTTCTTTTAGCCAGCAGTACTCAACAGCAGACGCAGTTCGTCCTTGAAAA
>JAYVBW010000017.1:0-5497 GCA_043750255.1 Pirellula sp. | reverse complement strand
TCGATTTTTCATCCGACGGGCAACTGGTTGCGACCGCGGGCGACGATGGTTCGATTGCGGTTTGGGACGAGGCGAGCGGAAACATGCTTAGTCGCTTTCACGCACACAAGGGACACGCCTTTCAAGCTTTGTTTATGGACTCCAAAACGCTGGTGACCTGTGGCGAAGAACCGACGATTAAAATATGGAATTGGCGGGAGGGGCTGTTGGTGGGGAAACTGGAGGGGCATACGGAAACGGTACAAAGCTTAGCCTTGAATCGCGAATTAGGGCAACTCTATTCTGGCGGTAGCGACGGGAAGCGAAAGGTGTGGGATCTCATCGGCAGGCAGCCTATGGCAGAGTTTGTGGATCATGAAGCACGGATTCTTCGAGTGATCGGCACCTCGAAAAACATGGGCTACTTTGGAGCGGTAGATGGTGCTCTGGGTTATGAACCACTTGAATCGACCTCTGCCCCGGGGGTCTTACCGAAGCGTGCACGATCGGCTATCGAAGCAATCTCGCTCCGTGGCGACGAAGAGCAAATAGCCTATGGAACGCGCGAAGGGGTGATTGATCTGCTGGGCCTAACGAACGAGGGGCTGCCTGTTTCCGCGGCCACTCCGCCGTGGTACGGACACGATGGTCGCGTTTTTGATCTTGCCTATTCCCCAGACGGAAAGACATTGACTTCCGTGGGAGAAGATGGAGTTTTCCGTATTTGGCCGCAACAGCAAGAGCCAAGCAGTCTGTGGTACGTGAGTCCAAACATGAACCTAAAAGGCCCTTGGTGGGGGATCCAATGCGAACCCATTTCGAACGATCTATTGGTATATGGGGCAGACCGGAACATTTATGGATGGAATCTCGTAAAAAACGAGCACTTTCCATTGACCACTATCGATAACACGATCAGCCGACTTGTCGTGTCGCGAGCAAACAACGTGGTTTTTACTGGAGACCATGGAGGAAGCTTACGGGCTTGGAGCCTTGATGATGAAAAATTGAAAATGGATTGGGAGTTCGCTTGGCCGACTGGCCCTTCGATTGTTTCAGCCTTGGTCTGTTCGGAAGTTCGCCGAGAGGTTGCGATAGCAAGTGGAGCAGAACGATCAGTAGTCTGCCTCATCGATAGTCATTCAGGTATTGAGTTGAGACGGTTGGAACCTCCGAATTGTTTGCCAGGAGACTTCGTTCGTAATCTGGCTTATTCGCCGAGCGGAGAGCGACTGGCTATCGCCATCAACAATCGAGTTCTTGTTTGGAATCGGAACGCGGATCAGATCGTTACGTTGGAAGGCCATACCGACATGGTGAATGATATGAGCTTTGATCCGACTCAGAGTTTACTTTATTCCAGCTCCATGGATCGCACGTGTCGCATTTGGAATGTCGACAACGGAGCATGCATATCGATTCTCAAGCATCCTAACACGGGGGTTGCTTCTGTCGTATGTTCACCGGACGGGCGTTCGATTCTGACGTCGGATGACTCGGGGCATACGTACGTTTGGCATGCTCAGGCCCGACGACTGCTATTTGAATTGAAACCAGAGGGTGGTGGGGTCAACCTCTCGCGTCAATGGAGCGGCGACTGGTTGATTCGACGCGTAGACTATCAAAGTCTACGCGTGGAGAGATTTCAGCCGTTGGAATAAATCAGGCTCCTTGCGAGGCCATGAATTGCGAAAGACAAAAAGAGGTGTGGAGACTGTAGCATTTTAGAGTTTGGGATCTGCATGTTCATTTGAATGGTGTCAAAGGAGCGACTCTAGAGGATCGTGAATGCACCGGATGGGACGCTGCATGTTTTGGATATGTATCGCGAGTTCATCGAGCATCCATGGTCGATTCCTGACGATATTCATGAGCGACACCGGGGCATTCATCGAGCTTGCGTTTGGCCAACTGCGAAATAGAGTACACTGTGCAGCCGATGCAATCATGGTTATCTTTTCGATTAGCATTTCGATTAGCATTTCGCTTTCGCTTTTCCTTTCCTCTTTCAAAATCCAATAATCCATGCCGAGTCTTACTGTAGAAGGAATCGGAACTTTTGAAGTTCCTGAAGGAAAGCGTCTAGCTGCTGCGCTACGCGAAGAAGCGGGCACCGATCAGTTGCATGCTTGTGGCGGAAAAGCGCGCTGCACTACTTGCCGAGTGGAGTTCGTCTCGGGTGAGCCTGATAAAATGACGGTTGCCGAAAAGCAAGTTTTAGCAGCCAAGGGTGCGACTGGAGTTCGACTCGGTTGCCAAATCCTTTGCGAAACCGACATGACTGTTCGCGTGATTAGTCGCCTGGAAGGAAGCGGTCGAAAGGATTGTGGATCACCTTTGGCTGCGACCATTGAGCCAGCTCCGGTGGAATGGACGACTAAGGGGTAGGGTTTTCCAGATTTGGGATCGGCTTCCAAAACTTCCAACCTATCGTGGCACTGCGGCTCCGCCCGCAGGACGCATGCCCGGCAGCGGGACACATGCCCGGCAGCGGGCGGAGCCGCTGCCCCACGTTTCACAATCTTTCTTTATGACTTACGAGCAAATTCGAAATGTGCGGTATCGCGGGTGGAATCTGGTCGCATGATGCACAACGACTGAGTCGCGTTGAGTTAGGTCGAATGACCGATGCGATCGCTCACCGTGGACCGGATGATCAAGGGCATTTGATCATCCCGTCCAACACCAATGGGTCCATCATAAATGGGAGGCCCTCGCCCGGCGTAGCACTTGGCTTTCGTCGTCTGTCGATTATTGATTTGGCCACTGGGCATCAACCGCTTGGCAACGAAGATGGCACCGTTCAAATTGTCTTCAACGGTGAGATCTATAATTACCAGCAAATCAGACATCGGCTCGAAGGTGCTGGGCATACCTTTCGGACTCAGACTGACACCGAGACGATTGTTCACTTATATGAAGATCTAGGCCTGGACTGCTTCGAACATCTGAATGGCATGTTTGCGATGGCCATTTGGGATGGCCGCAATGAGCGATTGGTTCTCGCGCGCGATCGGATGGGAAAGAAGCCTCTCTATTACACAGTCCAAAACGGACGACTAGTCTTTGCCAGCGAACTAAAGAGTCTGATGACCTTGCCTGGTATCAGCAAAGAGATTGATCCCGGATCTATCGACCTCTATTTGACTTATCAGTATATTCCACACCCGCATTCGATTTACAAAGGCATTCATAAATTGCCGCCAGGGCACTTTGCCGTATTCGAAAATGGAAGTCTACGGATTGAAAAGTATTGGAAGGTAGATTGGTCCAATGAGATCGCTATCGACCCGGCTACCGCTTCAACGCAGTTACGGACAATGCTCGCGGATGCCATTCGGATTCGGTTGCGTAGCGATGTTCCGCTGGGAGCGTTTCTTTCAGGCGGAATCGATTCGTCGCTGGTCGTTGCGATTGCACAGCAACAGCTAGATACCCCAATACAGACATTCTCGATCGGGTTCTCCGAAGCGGATTTTGACGAGACGCACTATGCCCAGATGGTCGCGGATCATATAGGAACGAAGCACCAGCGGTTTGAAGTAACGCCAGATGCGATGGACATTCTCGATCGGTTGGTACACCAATATGACGAACCGTTCGGCGATTCCTCGGCGGTCCCGACCTGGTATCTGTGTGAGATGACTCGCAAGCACGTAACTGTAGCGCTCAGTGGCGACGGAGGCGACGAGCTCTTTGGCGGCTACGATCGCTATCGGGCATTAAAGCTCAGCGGCCAATTACAGTCCTGGCTTCCCGTCGGTTGGCTGAATCAATCTTGGATCATGAATCGACTGCCGGACTCGACCGCGAGACGATCGCTGTTGCGTCGAGTTCGTCGTTTTTGCGAGGCGTTGGGTCAGCCTCCGATCGAACGCTACATGAATTGGATTCAAATCTTCGGCGAAGCGAGTCGATTGGATCTTTATCGAGAATCTTTTATCGAGCAATTGCCGGATCGAAACCCGGTGTCGTTTTTGGCAGACGCATGGCGGAACGCAGGAAAGCGGGACTTGCTCAGTTGCGCATCGACGGCGGACCTTCAAACGTATATGCCCTGTGATTTGATGACTAAGGTCGACATTGCATCCATGGCTCATTCATTGGAAGCGCGTCAGCCGTTGTTGGATTACCGTTTGGTTGAATGGGCCGCGTCCTTGCCGTCGCATTTGAAACTTAGAGGCAAAAAGGGTAAACGATTGTTAATGGACACTTATTACGATCTGTTACCCAAAGCAATATGGCATCGACCGAAGATGGGTTTTGGCGTCCCGATTGCGAAATGGTTCCGAACGTCGTTACGAGATCGAACGTACGATGCGTTGCTTGGCCCGGACGCGAAATGCCATGAGTACTTTCGACGCGAAGCCATTTCGGCGCTGGTGGACGAGCACATGACAGGCCGGGGGAATCAAGCGTATCGGCTTTGGAATTTATTGTTTTTGGAACTTTGGTTGAGGAGTAAGGCAACTGGGTTATAGAATCTTTCGGCAAGGACAGCCTGTTGGGCGGGTCCAAAATACCTGCTGATAGCATTAGTTTTTAGACTACAGTCGCCTGCAAAGCCAGTTTGAAGCTAGAGCTAGTCGAGTGCCATTGTCCATATTTCTTCGTAAAATTTCCAAAATCGTCATTGGTTGGTCTATACGATCTGGCCCTGATCGGTACACTCTTCACGTGAGCGTTGGCAAAATTGGCAAATTGGTTTCAGGCAGTGGACTTCGCGTCTTTCGCTGCTTGCGCATTTATTTGGGGGGAGAGCATTGGACGGATACTTTGTTGTTCAGATTCAATCTCCATCGCCCCCGAACTCTTCTTGGCTTGAGGCCGATCGTTATTGGTCGAGGGCCTCGTCGGCTAATGATTGCAAAACGTCTTGTTTCTATCGTCCGGTGCATGTGTCTCTTCCGGCCGATGCGATTGGTCGTGTCGATGTCTGTTGAGTCAATCGACCAACTTTCCGACCCGACACTTCGAATCTATCTTAACTTTCCTTTCAGATCCACTTTGAGAATTAGCTAGTCTCCATGGCAACATCCTCCAAGCGACGACTACAGACCAGTACGATACGTGTTTTCGGTTCTGGCCGTAGTCAATTTCCGATTCCGAATTTGACAACCTTGCAAACATCGTCCTATGAGGCGTTCTTGCAAGAAGACATACCTTCGGACAAACGGAAAAATCAAGGGCTTGAGTCAGTCTTTCGTGAAATTTTCCCTGTTGAGAGTTACGACAAAACCGTTGCTCTTGAATACCTTCGATATGAGCTTGGGAAGCCTCGTTATACGCCTGAGGAGTGTCGTCAGCTTCGGCTCACGTACGGCAAGCCGCTCAAGGTATGGTTCCGACTCAAACGGGATCAGCCGCTTGAAGAAGAAGTGTATTTAGGCGACGTTCCAATCATGCTTGGTGGCGGCGAGTTCATCATCAATGGTGCAGAACGCGTGGTGGTAAGTCAGTTGCATCGATCTCCCGGCGTTGACTTCGTCGAGGAGTCCGAGGGGACATCCGATCGACA
>JAYVBW010000016.1:0-10016 GCA_043750255.1 Pirellula sp. | reverse complement strand
GCAATCCATTGCGAGAACAGTTGACTTCTGGGTGGCAAACTGCTTCATCAACTCGGGCTGTTGTGCTGGCCAAATGAAACTAATCAACCATGATCCAGAACGCATTTGCGCTACTTCGCAATCAACCGGAGAACGAACTTTGAGAATCAGATCGGCAGTGGACCAGAGGACTTCGGCGTTTTGGACCACTACACCGGCTTCTAGATAAGAATCGTCCGCGTAATCCGAACCAACTCCAGCCCCGGCTTCAATTCCCACCGTAAAACCCAAGGCTATTAATTTCTCGGCAATTTCTGGAGTAATTGCGACTCGTTTTTCGCCAGGGTATGATTCCCTTGGGATGCCAATCTTCATGGAACTCAATTCAATGAATGCTGCGAAGCTGTTTCGTATAACTTTTTCGACTGCGTAGCCAACGATTTGCATTGACTATGCATTGTTTAATGACGCAATAAACCAACCCCATTGTACATCACGCCACTGGTGCTTGACTATCGCAGTGCAAGGATACCGTATCTGAGCAGGCTGACGCATTACTTTTGCTCTTCTTTACTGCAATTTTGGAGTTTATATCGTTGAAAAATCGCATTTGACCATGGGAGTATTTCTCGCGATTCCTGCCAGGGGAGCCATGCTCACGGAGAACTTTATGGTCCCGCCTAGCCGCCGGATTAACCTGGTTCGAGCCAATCAACTAAAAGTACCTCTTCAAACTTAAGAAGCGATTCTCCAATTGATGGAACGAGACATGTGCGATCGCGCATGTCAAAGAAATCATTGCGACCAGATACACCAGACCTATCAATATCGGACTCATAGCCTCCAATCCCAAAGCCCAGGCCATGGTCGAGATTGGAAGTAGGCTCACTAGAGGTAGCTGCACCACGTACATTCCATAACTATATTTCCCGAACCAACGCAGGCATGGACGTCTAAGTTGCTGACTTAGGCAATCCGATTTCTTTCCAGTGACGACGAGTGCAAGAACTAAGACCATCAGAGCAGGGATTATCGTGTGCGGCAGAGTCATCCATCGTTTACCCATAACAACCAGCACCAGCAATGCGATCAAAAGGAATGGCAGGCAGCGTTTGGCAAACCATGTTATCCGATCCATGGGAACTCGTTGGTACATAATGACGGCAAGAATGGCACCCATACATAACGCATCGCAACGAAAAATAGTAAGCACATCCACGGCAACTGTCCATTCCGTCCACATGGATGCGAAAGTTCTCATAACTCCCACCCCTATAGCAATTGCGACAGACAAGCGCAGCAATGCGTTGTGTGAAAGGAAAAAAACTGCAAAAGGCCACAGCAAGTAGAAATGCTCCTCGACCGCAAGTGACCAAAAGTGGTCTAACGGCCCAAAGCACCAGGAATTCTCCCAAGCCATGAAAAAATTGGGCGTGTATGTCCAAAGATAGCATTGATTGCTGCGGGGCAAATCGAAAATTTTCGTCGAAAACACAGACGGGATAAGGAATAGGCAAACGACCAGTGTCGTGAAGTAAAGTGGAAATATTCGGAGGGCTCTCCGGGCGATGAAGTTTCGGAAATATCCACTTTTGGATTTTGTGCTCAGCAGTATTCCTGTGATCAGGAAGCCGGACAATACGAAAAAAAGATCGACGCCACGTTCGCCTACGAAAAAACACGCCCTGGCAATTGCCAATGCAGGGCTGGCTGCCGGGTCCAACTCCTTGCTGTAGCGATATAGAGTTACACCGACGATAGCGACGCCGCGAACGCCGTCAAGCTCCAAGCAATGCTGTCCAGGCTCCCAAACTCGGTTTGAATGCGTTTGAACAGCAATAGGTGCGCAGCATGTAGGTTTCAATGCGCTCTGGGAAGCCAACGCCGTCTCTTCGGTTGAGTTTGGACATGTTGCTATTCCCATTTCGACCAATCGAACTCCAGGTTCTAGAATGCGAAGTTTTACTGGATCAATGAAACTATTTTTTGCCGTCAAAAACTGCTTAAAACCCTACTTTGACCTGGCCAAAAAAACGGTGGTTCTTGATGCAATAAACGAGAATGTCCCTCAACGGACGTTGGTTGGTGTCGATTAAAACGATTTTTTGGGTTGTCGTCGTGGGGTGAGCAGTGCCAAAGCTGGAGAATGTGGGCAAGTTATTGACTGCCGCAATCGTGGTTCCGCTGATATCTTCGCTACTCCTATATTGGTTTAACACAGCCTGAACGGTCAATCTCCCAAAGCGTGAATGGTGTTGTGCAAAACCCCTTCGGTTGGCTGGCCAGCAGCGGTCCGAAACGCGAACTTGATCTCCATGCACCATGTTGGCGCCAATTCATCGACCACGATGCGAACCGATTTTCCATCCGCTGAAAGACTTGTCGAACTTACGATCAACTTCATTTCATCGTAGTGGTCCGAGCCGTACTTCTTGGATCGTTTCAATGCCCAGGTTTTGATAGCGATATTCTTTGGATCTATCGACGAGGGCTCAATCGATTCGGCAAAAGACAAATACAAACCAGATTTTTTGGCTTGAAGGGCAACAGGCAACACCGTCGGCTGGTCAGTTGCACGTAGTCGATAAAGTCCGCCGGGACTCGTTGCATTTCCAGCCCAAGCGAACATGCCGCACAAATAAAGTTGTTGATCTTTTGGTCGAAAGCGACCACGCATGACGCCAGTTGGGAAGTTCGGTATCGGCAATTCGATCATACCCCCTTGCCGCACGCCGCCAACCTGTTCGTGCAGAACTGAGAAAACTTTGCCATGGCCATACGACAGGTTGAGCAGACTGCCATTGAGCGATTTCCACCGAGGGCTATCAACCCACAGCAACTCCGCTGGCGATCGATCGAAAGCGTTCGTAATCCAGCACAATGGCGGTTCCATGGCGGAATCGGACTCGTCAATGATATCGTGGTAGCCAAACATATTGCCGTAAAAATTGGGCTTGCCGGATGGATTCAACGTCACCCAATTGATTCGGTTCTTAGGGTTCCAAAATCCTTCTTGATCAGTCACAACGAACGAGCCATCGGGATTGAGGCAAACACCATTAGCGGCGCGAAAACCAGTCGCGATAATATCGGTGCGTGAGCCATCCGGCGAGACTCGCAGAAGCGTGCCGTGTTGGGGCACGACGGCAACCAACGCATGCCGGCCAGATTTCGCATAGTAAAAATTGCCCGCCTCATCGACTTGCAAACCCATGGCGAATTCATGGAAGTGTTCGGTAACTTGATGGTCGTTGTTGAGGCACTGATAGAAGTCGATTTCTCCATCGCCATTCAAATCATGCAGCACAGCAAGCTGGTCGCGGCATGTGACATGAATCTTTTCCCGGATCACTTTCAATCCGAGTGGTTGGTAAAGTCCCGACGCAATGCGTTGCCATGTTAATTTCCCATCATTTCCATCCATGCGAACGTGCCATACATCGCCGTCCCAAGTACAAACAGCCATGCTTCCGTCAGCGAAGAAATCGAGGCCAGAAAATCGCATTTGAGCCAACCAGGGATTCGACTCTGGAGATGTGAGCACATCGACAGCAAACGGCCCCTTGTCAAACGAGGTAGTGACCTTGGTCTCTAAGATTTGAGGCCATCGCGGCGAACCGCCCTGCATGAATGGTTTCAAGTCGAACGATGCATCGGCCAATTCCGCCCCTAAAGTCTTAGCAAGTTGGGCTAAATTGGTTTGTTTTTCTTGGCCGTTTTCTGCCATCCATATCGTGAACTTGATCGAGTCCTTGCCGGCTGGGATCTTTAGTTTTAGGCGGCCATCCTCGTTGGACCATGACACGTTGGACCATGACACGTTCTGTGCCGCAGGCATGACCCCGGCAGCGAGAGTGGATGTCAATACCGCCGACGTTGCCGATTCGTCTCCAACCACGCTCAAGAATCCGTTCGCAGTTGTCTCAGCCAATTGCAGGACCAAATCGCGATCTCGGGGACCAATGTTGAACGTTCGAAAAAAGATGGCTGGCAGCTTGCCACTGTTACTCGTTAGTCCGCCTGGTGACTCATGCAGTTCCGCATTGCCTATAGAATACGCAAATACGACCTTGGAGCCATGGTGGTAAAGACCACGAAATTTGCCCCATTCCTTTGGCAACGGTCCGTAACGACGTTGGTCTCTTCCCTCGACCCGTTGATCGTCCACAAACGAACTTGATGATGGATTTGCCCATCCGGGACCATTGCCGTTGGCCAACACGACGTTGCCACTCACTCGCGGATGGACTTGATGTTCGCCGTTGAGTTGAATGTCTCGCCAATCAATAAACCGCGAGCCTTGTCCACTTTCTTGTGCGTGCCATGCGGTGGATACTCGCAGCGTGTCCGTGTCAAAAATCATCCACTGCTCGCCTCGCGATACACCACCAGCCCCGGAATCGAGCCTGACAGCCGTTCCTTTGTATGCGATGTTGAAAGTCCCTCCTGGCGTTTCGTAGCAATGGGTCAAGCTAGGTCCATAGTCCATCGCGCTCCATGCCTCGATCTTGCTCGGTTCCGGACCACGACTGTCTCCCTTTGGCAAGTTGGCGAGGTAGATCGGCTCGACCGGTGTTAGTTGAGAAGGATTGTGCGGTCTCAGATACGTTTCACGGATGTAGTGAATGACATCGTACTTTTGCGAAGGTACCATCCATGATTGAGCGGGCATGAAACCGAAGCCGCGAGTCAGGGTCCGATACAAAGACAAGGGATCGCTACCATTTTTGAATTTACTATCGGCAAATCGTATGGCTGTCGGAAGCGATCCAATTTGGTCTTTGGTCCCATGGCAGTTGCCGCATACTCGACGGTAAATCGCTTCTCCACGAGCCAATGAGCCCGGCCCCCAATCGTTAATCAATCCGGCGTGATCAATTCGTTCTTCGTATTCCGGCAGCTTTAAAACAAGCAACGCTTCTGACGGTTGCAGTTCCTTGGAACGCGACACGCCTCCATCGCGGATCTCAATCAAATAGCGAACCAAATCCAAAAACTGCTGCAAACTGGTAAGTTGATTGATTTGGCCCTCTGGCATGATCGAACGCGTTTGGTTTACAAAACTTTCGATATCACTTGCTTTCACCGTAACGAGTTGGTTGTTTCCGTCTCGCAATACCACCTTGGCGTCCGTTCGCTCTACTAACAAACCGGTCAAGGTCTCGCCGTCCGAGGTGAGAACGCTTGCTGACTCGAAACCTTTGCGAATCAATTTTGAGGGCTCGAGGATGGCCTCGATGATGCCTTCGTTCGTTAGCGGTTCTTTGACGCTTGCAAGATTGGGGCCGAGACTGGTCTGGAAACCATCGCCGACGGAATGGCATTTAGAACACGCCATGGCCGGTTGAAAAAAGACGACGGCACCGCGTGCAGCATCCCCCTCGCGCCTAGCCATTTCCACTAGCTCTTGTGGTGCAATTCGATGGAGGTCTTGCTCGAGAAACTGTGCTTCGGCGGTCTGTCTCGAAGAAGCGGATATAACCAAAATTGCGAAGTAAAACCAATTAAAAATTGCTAACCTTGAAATCATTGATTGCATCATACTTGTTTCGTTATGGTGATCGACTAAACGCAAATTCTTACAATTAATTGGACACTTCTCGGCAAGCACCACCACGTTTTGCTTTCAATCCACTCGTTCCCGAGCTCCGGCTTGGGAACGCACACTCTGGAAGCTCTGCTTCCCGGACGTTTGCATTCGACCGACACACGCCATCTGTTCTCGGAGCCCACGTGATGGTCTGAGAGTGCTTGCAGGGTGTCGAAGCAGAGCTTCAGGGACTCACGTTCCCAAGCTAGAGCTTGGGAACGAGGGTCTAAAACAAGTGGCGATCAGCGAGAAGTGTCCAGTTTAGGATGGAAAACCAACCTCGTCTAACGGCTACGCCCATTTTCTCGAATGCTTTTCAAACGAGCCGCCATCGACTTCACGCGTACTGGCTCCTTTTTTGCGAAATCTTCAGCCTGGCTGAGATCGGTGGCGAGATTGTAGAGCTCTAGAGCGGGACCGTCCGAGTCACTGGACTTGTTGCCCGCTTTGCCATTTTTGTTTGCGCCCGTTTTCTCGATCAGCACCCAATCTCCTTGGCGCAATGCCAAGGGGTTTGGCGAATTGCCTTGAAGGACGAGATGATCGCGAACGGGACTTTCGAGTTTTTCGCCCAGCCATGCGGGCAGTGCATTGAAGCTGTCTGAACCGGAACTCGCATCGAGTTTCTGGTTGGTAAGCGCCGCAAAACTAGCCAGCGCATCTACATGTCCTATCAATTGACCCGACACGCCACCGCTCGCGATTCGACTAGGCCATCGTGTAATGAACGGAACGCGATGGCCACCTTCGTAAAGAGCACCTTTGCTTGCTCTCAGTGAGCCGTTCGGCGGTTGCTTGCCATGGAGTGGATTGGTGCCGTCATCGTAGGTGTCTTTAATCGCGCCACCGTTGTCACTGGTGAATATTACGAGAGTGTTGTCGACGAGTCCGTTGCGATCCAGCGCTGCCATCAACTGCCCGATCGACCAATCAAGCTGGTGGATCACATCACCTCGCCAGCCGCATTCGCTGGTGCCTTGGAATCGCGGATGGGGCACCATTGGCTCGTGAATATCATGTGTTGAATAAAACAGGAAAAACGGGGCTGACTTGTTCGTCTCAATGAAGTGTACGGCTTTGCTCGTCAGGAGGTCTGCTATGTCTTCGTCGACCCAGCGGGCCGCTTTTCCACCGGTCATGAAACCGATCCGAGGAATGCCGTTGATGACGGTGTCTTTGTGACCTGGTCCGCCTTGAATCTTCAGCTTAATGTTAGGGTCGACACCAGTAGGTTCATCACCAATCTTCTTTCCAAAGCTGACCTGAATCGGATCGGCGGGGTCGTAACCAACGACGCTCCGATTTTCTACGAACACGCACGGTACGCGATCACCCGTCGCTGGCACGAGGAACGCATAGTCGAAGCCAATCTCGAGCGGACCGGGTTTGATTTCGACGTTGTAATCGGTTCTTGGAGGTTCTCCCAAACCGAGGTGCCATTTGCCGACGACACCCGTCTTGTAGCCAGCTGACTTGAGCACGGATGCAATGGTAGTAGTACCGGGCTGGATCAGTGCAGATTGATCTCCTCTCGCTATTCCCGTATTGGGCTCTCGCCATGCATAACGTCCAGTCAGGAGTGCATATCGCGTCGGTGTGCAAACAGCAGCAGTGGAATGGGCATCGGTAAAACGACATCCCTGGGCAGCAAGCCTGTCCAGATTCGGAGTTTTTACTTTGGTCGCTCCATAACAACCAAGATCGCCGTAGCCAAGATCATCCGATATGATATAGATCACGTTCGGCTTTGACGATGCATCCGTTTCGAATGCGTGCAGGCAAGTGAGTCCACAATCAAAAAAAAGGATTGGGAGTAACAGATAAAGGATAGTCAATGCGTTCATGGTGGGCCGTTCGAAGCAAGTGGATGCATTAATGGGAAGGCTTTGTTCAACGCGTCAAGTTCTAGATCATATCATGTCATAAATCCAGCGACTTTAGGGAAGGCGGTATCGGTCTTCGCTCCAAAAAATATTCTAAAACACTTGCGTAGGAGACTTCGAGTGCTTAAGTTTCATATCCGTTGGCAATCGAAAATCAAGGTTGCCGTTCCTCTTGGCCACCATCAATTTGGACTCGATGACTTATGAAACTTGCTACGTTTGTGTTGATCTTTGTCATGTTGTTCGCATGCGACGTGCATGCTCAACTGCCTGTTGTTGCTGCACAGGCACCTGCTGTGAAACTGCCACCTCAAGCGCCGGATGTCGCTGCTCCAAAGTTTGGGAAAGACGGGGAAGTGAACCCAGGTTTTCTTTCGGCACATGAAAAGTTTGTCAAGGTTGCCCAGGAGGGTACGGCAGAACTAGTGTTTTTGGGTGACTCGATTACCGCTGGCTGGGGCAGTAAAAAGAACATTTGGGAAACGGCCTTCGGTAAATACAACCCCGCGAATTTCGGTATCGGCGGCGACCGAACGCAGCATGTTCTCTGGCGCATCACGAATGGCGAATTGGATGGTATCAAACCTAAATCTGTCGTGCTCATGATCGGCACGAATAATTCTGGGACCGATTCCGCTGAAGGTATTGCCGATGGAATCAAGGTGATTGTTGAGACTATTCGGAGCAAACAACCACAAGCCAAGATTCTATTGCTTGCGGTATTCCCTCGCGGCGAAAAAGCTAGCCCGAATCCTGGTCGCGACAAGCTCAATCAAGTGAACGCTATAATCGCCAAACTGGATGACGGCAAGAATATCCATTTCTTGGATATCGGTAGCAAGTTTCTGCAACCCGACGGTAGTCTTTCTAAAGATGACATGCCGGACTTCCTCCACCTTTCCGAGGCTGGCTACCAAATTTGGGCCGACGCTATCGGCCCGAAATTGGCAGAACTGATGAAGTGATGCTAAGTTGGTCGATCAACTATGCTAAGAACTTAAGTAAAACTGAACCGCAGGCGCTAGCTGCGATGTGATTATTTGAGATTAAAAACGCGGCTAGCGCCTGCGGCTAGCGCCTGCGGCTTCTAGCGGTAATCGCTCTTTTTGTCGATCGTTCAAATGACGTGACCGCACGCGATCGAGAACCTGAAACGCCCGCGCACCTCAACGGACTTCGTGGTCGATGTTCATGCAGCGTGCTTTCGCTCGCGGACGCGGCGGCTTCAAATGTGCCAGCTTGGATTGCCGAACCGAAGTCGTAGAGTGGAATCACGTTGGCATGCTTGGCCTGAAACAGCTTGGTTCCCTTTTGCAGATCCGATCCCGCATCGCTGAGAATTGCCAATGGATTGCCGACTTTTGCAGCAGTTTCTCCCGGCCCGCATGAAGCAGTGCAAGTATCTTGTGAGTCGGAGAACTGTATTGTTCAATACGCTTCGTCATGGGACCTTCCTTAATCAAATTCTGCTTCCAAACGTCCATTCTATTAAAATAAAATGTCCCATCCCAAATTTCAAATCAACCCCAGTTTTTTAACACCCCAGGCCAAGTCCAACCCGCCACTTGCCGTTTCCCCAAATTGGAACCTACGCTAATCTCGTGTGCACGCGTCCGATTCCCTAGCCTGAACTTCCACAAGTTGGACCATTCCCATGTGGACATAGCTCGAGCCAGCGATCGGCCGCTTCCACAAGTTGGTCCTTAACAAGTTGGACATTGACTCCGGCCGATTAGACTACGCCTGCAGGATGGGCTAAACTGAAGCGGCTGGTGGCCGGAAAGCGTGTTGGATTGGAGCAGGCTGATTCCATACCATTTCCGCATCGGTGCTGTTGGGATAGGTTGATATTCGTTCGCCAACGAAAAGTTTGAATGGTTGCCAAAGACGTTGATACGATTATAGCCAAACGCGCTAAATGGCATTTGACAATGGCGATTCTGTGCGGCACGATTTTCATTTACCCGTGCCTTTACGGAGTCTCTTACAACACGTCTCCGCTGTGGTTTTGGCTTACGAAGGGATTCTTGTTTTTGTTTGTTACGCCAGTAATGCTCTGTTGCGGCTACCAATTGATCAACCAGGAGAATGCAATCGTAAACGAGAACGGAGGGTTCCGGTTTGCGACTATGCTACCCTGGGGACGAAGCACATTGCAAATCGAAGATATCGTTGACTGTTCTTACGAATCCATCCCTGAAGTTCACGATCATTTGATCTTATCGGTAACACCGTCATGCTATGCGAAGGAATCAAAATCTCGGACTTGGAGTGGACGCTCAAATCAAGAGCTACGATTCGATTTGATGTACACGTCACCTAGCCCAAAAGAAACATCGACGCGGTTGAAGCGACTTCTTCGCTAGGACAAGGACTAACCGCATGCTTCCCATCCCCATGTGCTAGTTGCCACTTTGGTTGGCAGGTAGATTCGGGATTATTCTCAGATTGAGTGGCAGGGGAATTTCTAATACAACCCCGCCCTAAACCCAGCCATAGCGCATGCTTCTGGGAACCCCGCCTCCCGTCGCGCGGGAATCTTTCATGAGCCGTTGAAATGAAAA
>JAYVBW010000015.1:0-3373 GCA_043750255.1 Pirellula sp. | reverse complement strand
TGCCGTGGACGGAGCCTACCAATCTATTGAATCCAGCAAGGAGCTGCCTGGAGTACAGGCCGCATTGATCAATGGAGTGTTGGCGGACCGATTGACGACAGGCGAGACCAAGCTGATCAAAGGTTTTCGTCGGTTGATTGCGGAAACGTAGGCGCAAAAAGCCTAAATCTGCTCATATCGTTCCATTCGATAGGTAGTAGCCCGACCGCCTTCTGCGTCTTAACTCGAGCTTCGCGCACTCGGTCCCAAACTTGAACATAACGTCCTTTGTATTTAGCATAGTCTTGCGGAAAGAGTGATTTGTTGGCCAAGTCAGTTCATTCCTCATTTTCCATCACTTGCCAACGAAATTGACAGTTGTATTCGGATACAAGGATTCTGAAAGATCCATGTGGTAGACGGTTCCTTTGTAAGTCACCACATAAATCTCGCCGCGTTGGTCGGTTCCAAACGAGGCGATTCCGTTGGGTGCCGCACCGATCCGAAAAACGCTGTCGAGCTTTCTGTCCAGTTGTCGCAAGCCCCAGATCAATCGAGTGTTGTAGTCACCAAAAATATAAACGCCGTCATACGAAGGGCTTCGACTGCCTCGGTACACATAGCCACCCGTTATTGAAAAGCCGAGTCCATGAGGATAGGCGAATACAGGGTCTTGGTATTTCTCACCAGCCCGAGCATATTCACTGGAGAAGGGGATGAAGGCTTCTCGCACATTCCATCCGTGGTTGTCTCCGCGTCGCACGATTGTGACTTCTTCAAACTTGTCTTGTCCAACATCACCGACATACAGTTCACCCGTCTTTGGGTCGAAACTGAACCGCCAGGGTTCGCGGAAGCCGATCGCCCAAGTCTCAGCTCGTACCTTTGGATCCTTTCGATGGGCCTGCCAAAACGGGTTATCTTTGGGAATGGAGTACGGCAGATCTTCGTCCATGTGATCGACATCGATTCGCAACATGGAACCCAACAGAATACGCGGATTTTGTGAGTATCCGTTGGGATCTTTTTGCGGGCCACCGTCGCCGAAGGCCGCGTACAGCATTCCATCAAGCCCGAAGTCGATGCAACCCCCGTTATGATTGCCCGCAGGTTGGAAGGTTTCCAATAATCTGCGAGATGGCTCACCTGAGTCTTTTAACCCATTCGGAGTGGCTTTCCGCTCAACTACCGTTGTCTTGACTTGGCCTTCTTCTTGAACTTCATATTCGAGGAAATACCGACGATTCTCGACGAACTTGGGATGAAACGTGATGCACATCACGCCTTGATTCGCACCTGTATGTACTTCTTCGCCTAGCTCAAGAAAAAGCTCCTTGCGAACGGGACCATCGTCTCGTATCAGTCTCCAGATTCGCCGGGTCATGTGTTCGATCACGAGCAAGTCACTGTCCATACCTGGTAATGCTCCACACCAGACTGGATTCTCGAAATTCAGTTCCGGCGGGTGGATCGCTTCGAGGTTCACCGACGCACTCAAGGACGGGATGGAAATCTTTCGTCCGCCGTCTGCGTATCCTTCATGCAGAGCAAACTTGAGCGTCTTCAAATAGGCCATCAAATCAGCGAACTCAGCCTTGGTGAGTGTATTCTGCAAGTCTGCGGGCATAAACGAAGTGGCGACTTCTTTCAATTCTTCGATGTTCGTCCTTTTGATGGTGTTGATCTTGCCTTGTCCGTCGACCAACTTGACCTCGATCTGGTTGGCGCGTTCCATACGCCCGGCCAACGCAGTACCGTCCTTCGTCAAAATCTTAACTTGCTCAAACCCATGCGCGATGAATTCGCTCGGATAAAGGATCTGACGGGCGAGTTGCTCAACGGGATACTTATCTGCGATTCCATCCAAGTTAGGACCGCTTTTTTCCATTCCGGTCAGGAAATGACATTTGCTGCACATCGCTTTTTCGGGATGATTGAAAAGTACTTTGCCGCGTTCAGCGACACCGGCGTTCTCCATTGAGAAGCGCAGAAATTCCAGCCGCAAAGAATCTTCAGCGCCGACAACTGCATCGTCGGCGTGACATTGCACCTGGCCGAGCACTGCAATCACAAGCGTTAGAAAAAAGGAAATAGTCCTCAAGGAAATCATTACCGCGTCAGTTCCTTCACACGTAAGTTGCGCCAAGGAACTTGACGCAATTGAGGAAGTCAGTGAAAAGAAACCAGATCGACGCATGTTTTTCTCGATTGAGTGAGCAACACTGGAGGCAGGGACATGATTGAATTCGGGAGTCCGTCAGTCGGGAACCGACAACGAAGATTTCACAGTCAGTCTAGTGTGGGTTTTCATACCAGACCACGTTGTTACTGGCACGGCCAGCGACGACCAAATCCAAATCACCGTCCTTGTCCATATCAATGACGCGAATATCGTAGGCTTGCTGATTCTCGTCGATAAGATGGGACTTGAAGGTACCTCGTCCATCGTTCTCGTACCACATGGCTCGCTGGCTGCCAAAAGCGACGGTTGCCACGTCGATGTCTCCGTCTCGATCGAGGTCGACTGCCGCTAAGCAGTGTGGCTCACGCAATGCGCCGTCGATGGTGTGTTCAGTCCAAGTGGCGGAGTTCGTATCTCGTTCGAACCATACGACGCCCACCCCGTGACCTCGTGACGCGACGACATCCATTTTCCCGTCACCATTGACATCTGCCGGATGGATATTGGTCGCGCCGGGTTGTTTGGCTGAGATGATTTCTTTCTTCCAAGGCTGAGTAGGATCCTTGCCCGCTTGCCACCAAGCAAACCATTGGCCGTCAACACCCGCCGGTGTGCCATCCCCTTTTGCGCCCGATGCGGCATCGGGCAAACCGTCCCCGTTGATGTCACCAATGCCCAAGTAATGGGACAGGCCGGGAGCATCTCCCGCTGCAAATACGAACCGCTCCCAACGTTCTGCTGTTAGCGGAGTGTCGGGAATGCGATACCAGACTAGCGAATAGGGGAAGGGCTCCTTGGGTTGAGCGCTGGTTGCTAATAAGTCAGGGCGTCCGACATTGTCGACATTGCCAACCAGAAGGCCGTGAACGCCGTTGACTTGATCGTCGATGAGCCGTTCATTCCAGCGATCGGTGAGTGGGTTTGCAGGGCACTCCAACCAGACGATGCGACCAGGATTGTAGGGTGTGCCAATAACATCCAGATCGCCGTCCCCATCCACATCCATCGATTCGCTATGAATCCAATCCATACTTCCTGAGCCTAGCATGATAGGCTTCCAATCAGGAGCGACTAGCAATTGTGTTTTTTTGCCCGCATTGCAAATAATGTCGATCAAGCCATCACCAGTAAAATCGCCAGCAACCGCGGTCATGCAGGGTGCGCCCTCAAAAACGACATGTTTCGTCCAAGTGCTACTTCTCGAAGGATTTT
>JAYVBW010000014.1:0-7297 GCA_043750255.1 Pirellula sp. | reverse complement strand
TTTAAGAATCTCGTGGAAATCGATCGCGGCGGAGATCACCGCGAAACCTTGATCTACCTTCAAAAATCGGGTCGGCCAGCGATCGTAATTGCGGGCAGCGGTATGTGCACAGGCGGCCGGGTCGTGAACTACCTTAAAGCGTTTCTAGGTCTGGAAAACACCGATGTCGTCTTCATCGGTTATCAAGGAATAGGCACCCTCGGTCGGGCAATTCAAAACTGCCAGGGTGGGCAGGGAAAAGTTTGGATTGACCATCAAGAGTTCGAGGTCAAAGCAAAAACCTACACGTTAAGCGGCTATTCGGCCCATGCGGACCAATCCGACTTACTCCGATTTGTGCAAGGAATCCCAGTAAAACCCAACGAGATACGACTTGTCCATGGCGAGGCACCGGCAAAAGCAGCCTTGGCAGAGCAATTAAAAAATCTTGGTTACAATGTGACCTAATGATAGCGACAGGAAAGCCGCATTGGATTGCGGCTCCCCTTCCTACGAGTCGGACGAGTCGGACAGGCGACTCAAGTTCCGAATTCAGGTCTACGACGACCGAGTTGTTCTTGGAGTCGCATGACAATGCTGGTGTGCATTTGGCTGACACGGCTTTCGCTGAGATCCAGGGTCGCACCGATTTCCTTCATCGTCAATTCTTCATAATAGTACAAAATGATGATGAGTCGTTCATTGCGATTAAGACCTTTGGTAACCAGTCGCATCAGGTCGCTCTTGTTGACGCGACGTGTTGGGTCTTCGCTACGTTTGTCCTCGAGGACGTCAATTTCTCGGACGTCTTTGTAGCTGTCTGTTTCATACCACTTCTTATTGAGCGAAACCAAGCCGACGGCAGATGCGTCACTCTTCATCTTTTCAAGTTCATCGATCGAAATGCCCATGTAGGCACACAGTTCGTGCGTGCTTGGAGTTCGGCCATACTTAGCTTCGAGGAGCTTAGTCGCCTCGTTGAGTTTGCTAGCTTTGCTTCGGACGAGTCGAGGGACCCAGTCCATGGTTCTCAATTCGTCCAGCATCGCGCCGCGAATTCGCGGGACGCAGTAGGTTTCGAATTTGACGCCGCGTTCCATATCAAACGCATCAATGGCATCCATCAAACCGAAGATACCTGCACTGATCAGGTCATCCAGTTCAACACCTTCTGGGAGCTTTGCTCTAAGCCGTTCGCCATTAAAGCGAACTAGAGGCATGTAGCGTTCGATGAGGATATTTCTCAAATCGACGTTTGTTAGGTCCGCTTTGTATTTAGTCCAAACATCAAAAATGTCGATGCTCGATGCTACAGTCGTCGCCATCCGAACCTCCGTGATTGATATGGCAAGGGTTATGATCACCAGCCGCAACTGGGATCCAATGGTCGTGTTTTCTGGTGTTGCTCCGCGAACGAAGCAAACTTGTGTGTACCCATTCCATTTGGCAACACATGGTTCTCGCCACAAATCGTCGTGATCCGCTGCGAGCAATCCGTTCTGGGATGCGGACTCTACTGACTTGGAACTGGTAATTCCACATCAATTGAGCAAAGAACTATTCTTGCCCTGCTCAGGCTTTACCAAATTGCCTAGTTCTGCAATCTTCCGAGTGCTGGACTCGAAAAACAGTGAACGGCAAACGGTAAAGGTCTGATCAAGGAGCGTTCTTTCGTCCCTCTCGTAGCTTTTCAAACTTACTCCTGTAGTTCATTTCGACGCTCTGGCGAACCACCGAATCCGCAATTTGTCCAATTCCCAGGCCGATTGTGGCAAATACCACTGAAGCGGATAGGCAATGAGTCAAAATGGATTCTGGAGTTTCACCGCTCATCAGACCAAGAATAATCGTGGTCGACAAAGCGATACTACCAAGGCATGCCGCAAACAAACGTCCCAACGAATGACTCACTGGGGAAAGGGTTTCTAAGCTATTTGACCAAAAGTTTCCCTTTGGATTGAACGTTGACCAAGTCGACCATCTGACTTAATTTTTAACGTTTCGTCAGACGGTACTTCCCGTCGAAAGTACTATCGGCGACGGTTGAACCGTTTCTTCACCCCGTTGCAAAAAAATTCAAGTTGTTTTCGAATACCGAGCGCAACTTTTACCGATCCTACCTATTTCCCCAAAATTATGGCCAAACAACACTCACCACGGTTTCTTGCCATCGCAACGGATTCCAAAGCTCGCATTCGCGAATGTACGGTTGAAACGCTCAAGTCGCGAATGGACCAAGGCGAATCGTTTGTATTAATCGATGTTCGCGAGGAGAGTGAATTTGCGGCTGGACACATTCCGGGTGCGATTCACGTTAGCAAGGGTGTCATCGAACGGGACATCGAAACGGTTGTTCCCGACCTAAATACCGAAATCCTGCTCTATTGTGGTGGCGGATTTCGATCCGCTTTGTCTGCGGACAACCTGCAACGGATGGGATACCAGAATGTTGTCAGCGTGGACGGAGGTTGGCGTGGGTGGACAGAATCACAAAACCCGACCGCAAGTTGATGAATTTGCCAACTTGATCGAACATTAACCTAGAACTTGCATTGCTCAAGTCCCATTTGCGATTGTCTCAATTGGTAAAACGCAAAACAGGAGTCGCATCCAGCCAGATTAAAGACTAAAGTACTACGAACATTCTTAAGCAAGTTAAATACGAGCTTAGAATAAGGCCGCTTGGTGAAATTGGCAGACACGCCAGACTTAGGATCTGGTGCCGAGAGGCGTCGGGGTTCAACTCCCCGAGCGGCCACTAATAGATTTTCAGTAAAGACCGACAAAGCGATCGGTCTTTTTTCTTTTGATCCAGTAATCGCTGGAAAGTTGGCGTGTGTGACTGTCGAATCGATTACTAGCCCGAGCAACCAACGAATCAAAGCCGCCAATTCTTTGAGAGACCCTCGCGAGCGGCGGGATAGTGGCCTGATGATTATTGATGGCGATCCGATCGCACGACATGCCCACGCTGGCGGAATCGAATGCACCGAACTCTTTATCTTAGAGTCATCGGAAGAGTCCCATCGCCTCTTGGTATCCGACTGGCAGAATTTGGTGCCCGGGATACGCATCAATCTTATTTCGAAACCAGCTATGGCTAAATTGCAATACGGAGATCGTGATGTGGCATTGATTGCGGTTGCCCGTCAGCCTAGCTTGGCCCTAGAGTCACTCGATGAACGCATTCTACCCAAAGCCAGCCAAGGTTTATCGAAATGCTTTTTGGTATTGGATAGGATGGAGAAACCTGGAAACCTAGGAGCGGTGATGCGGACGGCGGATGCTGCGGGTGTTGCAGCGGTGTTGCTCAGTGATCCGGTGAGTGAAATGTGGAATCCAAATGCGATTCGATCTAGTTTGGGTGCGTTGTTTCGAGTGCCAATGGCTGTTGGATCCGCAAATCAAATCCAAGGCTGGCTAACGGAACGAACCATTGCGATTTACGCGGCACGCGTCGACGGAAAAATTTCGCATACGGAGCCGGTGTATGAGAGCAGCGTCAGCATAGTTGTCGGTAGTGAAAGCGATGGGCTTGGCGAAAATTGGGGCAAACCTGGCGTGACTGCGGTTCGGATTCCCATGCATGGCGCAATTGACTCACTGAATGCGAGTGTGAGCACTTCGATTATTTTGTTCGAAGTGCTCCGGCAACATGGTCGTTTCTAGCTGTTGCCGTTGACGTGAATGATTCATTTCCGCTAAATCCCTCTCTGGGTCGGGTGCAACAAAGTCGCCAAAGAAAACTCCCTCGATGAAATAGGTGGATTTTTCGGATTATGCGTGTTGTACAGACTGTGATCTGTCGAAATACAATGTGTAACCTGCCTTTACATTAATAAGCGTTCTCAGTTGAGGACCGACCGGAACCGAAACAACGGCATTTCAGCTCGCAATGGGCGGGAGTGCTACAAGCTACCAAAGGGAATTGTTAGCATGCGAACTAAACTCGCGAACTGGACACGATTGGCCGTAGTTGTCGTTGCTGTGTTTGGGACACAGACCGGATGCAAAAGCGGATGGAAAATGCCCGGCACGGACATGTTTCCGTGGTCCAAAAAGCCCTCGGAATCGACCTTGGCTGGCAGCAGTCCAAGCCTGTCGATGCCGTCGAATAATCCGGCGTCAACGGTTGGACCTGCTTACAAGAACAGCCCATCGCCTTTAGTCAGCAACGCCGCCAACCCTAGCCGAACGAATGCGCCATATGGAGCTGCCAACTCCGCCGGGCCTTCCTTCAACATGCCACCGAACAATCCGACGTCAAACAGTCATCCGTCGAACAGTCAAATGGCAAACAATGGATCTGGAGTCTCAGCGAGTGCAAACGGTTATTCGACTGGTCCGTACAACATGGCTGGAAATACAAATCGAACTGGTGCGTTCACGCCACCAACGGGTTACGGGCCTCCGCCACAATCGCCTAACGGCTACGGCACTGCAACAAATCCAAACGCTGTAGCCGGGTTGCCGCCAGCCTACGGTGGGATGCCAGCAGGATTGGCTCAATCGTCAAATAATTCGGCGACCTATGCTCCCATGGGAAATGGAGGTATTCCGGCATTGCCAGCAGCTTACAACGCTGCCGCCGTCAACAGTATGCCGCAAAGTAGTATGCCAAATGCATTGCCGAGTTCCTTTCAGCCTTCCAGTCTTCCCTCCAATAGTGCAAACGGCCCCGCAGTTGCTGCTCAGACATACTCGGGCGCTGCACCCTATCGACCAGGCAGTGTAGGTCGACAAACTGGCTACGATTTTTCCAATCAAGGAGCCGGCGTTTCTGGGTTGCCGCCCGCGAGCGTCCCAAACATGGCCAACGGCCTGCCGAACGGTAGCCCAAACGGAATGGTTCGCTAAGGCTCAATAGTTAGTTTCCAATGTCCTATCCTCAGATAGCCGAAGTCCAACGACTTCGGCTATCTTTGTTTGGTTGTGTTATCGCGTTGGTTTCTGTGTCGCTACTTTTGTACTTGCTGTACACAATGAACATCGAATTGCTAATTGAACATCTGGATAGATCCTAATTCAGTGGTCGCCCGGCTTTTTACGGCAACTTTTCTACTCTACCCCAATTTTTTTGCGTCCAGTTTCATCTTGACGATGCGTTCGGCGACAGCTTGCTTGGCTGCTGCAAGTCCAGGTGCACCGCACACCGGCTCTACACCAAACATGTAAAATTTGACCTTGGGCTCCGTGCCGGATGGTCGCACAGCTATTGCATTGCCTGACGGAACCGATTGGCCGGGCAACGCCAAGTCTAATATCAGCATATTGCTCTTGGGCGCGTCGATTGGTTCGACTGCACCTCCAACAACACGTCGAGATAGATTCCCGTAGTCGCGGACGGCAACTACCTTGAGGCCGCCCATATCGGCAGGTGGATTGTCGCGAAGCGATTGCATGAGTTTTTTCATGTTGGCCATTCCCTCGCTCCCCTCCATTTGGACGTTGATCAAATCCTCGAGATGGCAGCCGTGCAGGACTTGCAACTGATCAAGCCGTTGGTGCATAGTTAGCCCGTCGGCTTTCAAATCAGCTGCCAGTTGGCACATCAGCAAGCAAGCGACCGCGCCGTCCTTGTCCCGACAGTATTGGCCGATGAGATAACCATGTGATTCTTCCGTTCCAAAAGCGAAATCGTCCGGTCCGCAATCGTCCATTAAGCCAGCGATCCACTTAAATCCGACATGAATGTTGCCTTCACATCGAGCGCCATAACTTTCCGCAATCCGACGTATCAATTCGGTTGTAACCAAGGTCTTGATCACGTAAGTTTTACTGGTCAGCTGTCCCAAGGATCTGAGTTTTCCGAGAACGAAATCGGTGAGCAGCGCACCCAACTGATTTCCATTAAGTGTTGCCCATGGGCTGTTCGCATTTGTCGTCAACGGACAAGCGCATCCCATGCGATCACAATCTGGGTCTGTAGCCAAAATTAAGTCCGCATGTTTCGCTTTCGCTTCATCGATGATGGAGGTGAAAACGGCGGTATTTTCCGGATTGCTAACATGACCAGGCACATTTGGGAAATCACCGTCGGGTGTTGCATGCGGTCCATATTCAATCACATCGTAAAAGCCAGCCGCCTTGAGAAGAGGTAAGACCGCGAAGCCACCGACACCATGCAGGGGAGAATAAATTAGCCGGACGTTTCGCGATCCGGGCCACGAGTACTTTACGGCAGCCGCTAGGTAGTCGCGATCGATTTCCTGAGTAATGATCGAAACTTTTCCAGATTTGAGAGCGTCTGCAAAGGGCACTGTTTTGATTTGCTGGACATTCATGACACAATCAATAATGGCCGAGTCGTGAGGCGGCAGAATCTGGCCACCTGTCGACCAATAGACTTTTACAGCATTATCGCTCGGCGGATTATGGGATGCGGTAACCATGATTCCGCATGAGCATTTTTTTTCCCGAACCGCAAACGACAACTGAGGCGTCGCGCGATACTCGTCCAGGAAATAGACGTGGAAACCGTTGGCCACCATGATCGACGCGCAAAGTTCTGCGAAATGACGCGACTTGTGGCGAGTGTCGTAGGCGATCGCACAGGAAAGAAACGCGTTTGACGCCGGTGTTTTCAAAATGTATTCGGCCAAACCTTGTGCGCTTTCGCCAATGGTTCGATCGTTGATTGTATTGGACCCGATGTCGTTCATTCGGCCACGCCGACCGCCTGTGCCGAACGGGATAACGGTCCAGAACGCATCGTCCAACGCTTGCCACTTTCCGGATTCTATTTGCTCGAGAACTTTGGGCAGGTACGAGGCGTACCGGTCCTGCGTCAGCCAACAAGCAATGTTTTCCAGTGCCCCTTGGCTGATTTGCCCCTGCGATCGGGCTTTTTGAATCTGTTCAACGGCTGATTGGATTTGAAGTGAGGTGGACAAGCTAACCCTTTCTGGAATTGGATGGACAGGATTCTACTGAGCTGCGGGTTTCGTGAACCGGTTGGCGCTAGCCCTGGGCCTGAATTATCGGCTATGTCACTGGATAAGCAGCCAGAGGCTATTGCGACTAGCGCCCGCAGCTCCATCTCAAGAATTCTAAGTTGTATGCTAGCGTTATGCCATAGACTAGAAATGCAACTGCGGCTCGGCAGGGGCCCGTCAATGGATGCAAAGATTCCCTGTTGTGGCCTTGCCAAAAGGTGGGCAATGCTAAAGATGTATAGATTAAAGTAACGAACTCGCAGTAAGGGAAGGCAACAATTGAATCACTTTTCGAAAATGCCGCCGGTCTATGACTCGCACGCGTACCAAAGTTATCAGCGCCAGCGGCAAATGACCCTTGGCGATTTGTTGTTGGAAAACCG
>JAYVBW010000013.1:0-3373 GCA_043750255.1 Pirellula sp. | reverse complement strand
GGAATTAGTGCTCGGGCTCGTTGAGCCCGGGCTCTATTCCAAACGTCGGTAATTGGCGTTTACTTCTGCGGTGTCTGCCCAACCAGCATTCCTCTCCCTACCTCAAGGGTGGCTGAGGTTTTTTTGTTATGGCAAGAACGTTCAGCAGGACTACGTTTTTTGTAGTCATCTACACTCGGTATTCCACCGACCTACAAAGCAAGGACTCCTGTGAGGATCAGGAAAATCGGGTGCGGTCCCACCTTTTTAAAATGGGTATTCCGCTAACAAGTGTAAAAGTGATCAACGAGCACGCAGCCAGCGGGGCACGAAACGATCGTGAAGGATTCCAAGAACTGCAGCAATTAATCCAAACCGGTAAGGTCGCAGTTGTCGCAGTGGACGAACTTTCCCGACTAACACGCGGCTTCGACCTCCGGCGAATGGTGAACGATGTAGTGGCCTTTCAAGGTCAGTTCATTTCCGTTAAGGAGAATATGCAGGCAACGCCAGAGAACCCTTCCTGGAAACTCGTCACCACTTTTGCGGAAATGATGAACAATCAAGCATCGGACGACACAGGGTTTCGCGTAAATCGCGGGATTCGTGGGCGGGTTGAGCGCGACTTGTCTGCTGGTGATCATCCATTCGGATATGCTCACCAAGTGCACCTTCGCGCAGTTGGGCTTGATTTGGATCGAGCCATGGAAGGACTTGGACTTGGCTAGTTGTGCCGATCCGTTGCCTGCCGTGCCACTTCCACCTGCTGTTCCTGTTCCATGGGCACTTGAAGTTGAACCGGTTCCAGCTGCGCCGCCTGTTGTCATTCCACCAGACGAACTGCCACCGGTTGAATCGCTTCCGCTGAGTTTTGCAGCATCTTCGGCTTCTTTCTTATCTTTGGCTCTTTTCAAACTAAGTGCATAATCGTTCGCAGCACTGGGTTCGATCAATAAAAGAGTATCGTCGAATTGGACGTTTCCTTCACCAACATGAAAGCCAGCGTATTTGTCGCCATCCAGACCATAAGCCGTACCAAAGAAGTCCGTCGACAACGCTCCCGTGCGGATCGCTTGCGAAAGAGAATCGCGGTTCTTGAGTCGAGGTAGATACAGATACTTAAGCGTGTCATCCCAGAAGTTCATCGCTCCAACAGTTGTCTTGCCGTCTTTCCAATACAGTTCTTTTAGCTTGGTTCGCAAGTGGATCGGTGACCACGTGGTGATGACAAGCTCGTTGTCGATGCAGACGCGTTCTATTTCGTTACCTGCCGAACCACCGCTGGAGTTGAGCGGAAAGGCCTCGACGGTTGGCTTGGGATCGGTTGCAGAGTTCTGAACGGGACAGAGCAGCCACTTGTAGCACTCGCGTGCTGCACGGGGTACGACTTCTTCGGCGCTCTGCAATTCCTTTTCGGCCTGCTTCTTTTGTAACAGGTCGATATTCAGTCGGCCTTCCGACCATCTTCTTGAGCGCTTCGCCGATCTTGCCTCGCACGTCCGTATTGTCATCAAAGCGACGCTTGCGATCTTCCATCTCTCGGCGCAGATTGGCGCGAGTGTCAAACCAAAATCGCGTCGCTTCTTGAGACTTATCACCAGAACTATTTAGATAGTGTAGGGGAGACACCAACCACACGGTCAACACGCGATTATTTCGGAAAGCACCGAAAATCCAGCCATCAGCGGATCGTTGGCAAGTCCGAACGGTAATTGGCTGACGCTGCTATCTCGCCTTTGCTTCGCGAATCTATTCCGTATCACCCTCCAATTTCTAAGGGCTGATCATGTTTACAGTTTTATTGATGAGCAGCACGCTCGTTGCGGCTGCTTCTGTAGCGTTGCACAGTGTCGCCGCCCGCTTGCTAGTTCGTTCCGATGTTTTCCTACTTCCGATTCTCTAACAAAAGATTGATTCAACAAATGCTTGTTCGATCCAAAATAGAAGGCCCTATCGACGGAGTTGACAAGGTAGCTGGGGTTTTGCAATTCTGGCTCAAACGACGATGCAAGACCGACCGAGATAAAGAGCATTTTCAATTGGAAAGGCAATTGACGATTTTGAGCCGCGTATGCGGCGACAGCGAATAGCCGCCGGTGTTAACCGGCGGTTGAGATTCGCGGTGGTTGGTCAGAGCCGCGAATGCGGCGACATAACGCACCTGAACGATGGACTGTACCCTGTGCCGCCGCCTACGCGGCTCTCTGCAGATCAGGTGTACATGAACTGCGGGTTGTCACCCGCAGCTATTCGCTGTCGCAGCTATCGCTGCTGAAAGCACACGAGACATTAGTCCCATCCGTCGGTAGATTTCAGTCTGCCGATCGCATAATCGGTCACAACCATCCATCGGGGGACATCCTGCCAAGTAGTCAGGACAGGGCTGTAACTCGGTCGCTGGCCAACCCTGGCAAAGTGCTGGGTGTTCCACTCCATGACCACCTCATCATTGGGATGAACGGCAAACGCTTCAGCTTTGCCGAGTCTCTTCCGGACGACCTGCGTGCATCCTAGCCAAATCGCCATTGCATAATCGCGTTTTTGCATAACGGGTCAGCCGATCTTTCGGCTGAACGTTCTTTCGAGCGGGTGACGTTCGTCCGCTCGTGCAATCCACCATCCTCTAATCAAAGATCGCAAAGATCCATTTCCAATGTTCATCCAAAAAACAATAATCCAGACTTTTCGCAAGTTCGCGAATGCCTTTTTCGACCGCCCCCTTCGAAAACTCTCTTCCGACATTGCAATTTACGCCACTGCAAACGGCTGTACCCTTCAAATGTCCGTAGCAGGAAAGTCGATAAGCTGCGGTGTTGCGTGCAAAGTTGGCGATGAGCCGCTGGCTGAATCAATAAGTATTTCTATCGATGCCTTAGAGCAGTTAGTCCAATCCACTGGCGACATCGAATTTGGCCCTGTTGAGTCGACTGAGAATGGCAGCCGGTTCAGGGTGGGCTGGCAAACAGGCCCTGTCGCTAGATATGCTGAAATCGACTTACTAACGCCACTCGATACTTCGAATGACAACATTCTGCTGACCAAAATCGACGACCGCTTCTTGCCTTGTTTGGCCCAAGCAGTTGAGGTGGTCGATGAAGCATCTACGCGATACTCGCTAGGATGCGTTCAGTTAGACGGTCGCGATGGGGCAATGGCAGCCACGGATGGTAGCCACTTGGTGCGGTTTGAGGGTTTTGATTTCCCTTGGAAGTTGGAAGCCATTCTTATCCGAAAAAGTCGGCTTTTTGCTCTTAAGGATTTCGCCAGTCTCAAGGACGTATCCGTTGGGTTTCAAGATAAAACAATCGTTATAGCTTCTGGGTCATGGCGGTTCAGGCTTCCGGTCGAGACTGACGGTCGGTTTCCGATTGTAGATCGAGTGATTCCGGATAGG
>JAYVBW010000012.1:0-5273 GCA_043750255.1 Pirellula sp. | reverse complement strand
TCAATTCGTCCACAACACCCGGAAACGAGGAAAAGCACTCCTCCAATCACTCGTCGAGCGACTACTCGCTTGACCTCCCCGAAACACCGTATGAGCCTTAATGTAATTCTAGGTGGACGGCACATGGAATGTGCCTACTACTTTGACTTATGTCGGCCGTGTCGATTACGAGCACGAGCACCGCGATGCTGAGCACGAGCAGGAAGAAGAGCCAGAACAAAACGATGGACGCAGGCGCACGATTGGCAGCAGCGATTCAATTCAAGCACCGCTGGGCAAGGCGTGGATTGCATTATCATGCATCCTCACAGTTCTAGAGTGCAATTGAGTTGCAGCGTGGCAACAAGACTCGTACAAAGATCGTGGCATGCAGAGTCATTGCCAACGGCGAGACAAAAAAGCTGGGTTTCTTGAAATGCGACACACTTTCTGACTTTATTTGGAGATTTCCGTAGGAAAATTTTAGCGTGTGACCAAACGTGTCCTTGAACTGTCGAAAAATGGTTTGTGGACCTGGAGGCTTGTTGTGAACTTGGCAAGAATGCGTTAGCATCCTAACCAGCATTAGGAATGCCATAGTTCAAACGAGATTGATCTCTAGGTGATGGGCGACAGGTACTATAGGAGAGATACCTGACCGCTGCAATTGCACACTTATTCTCCATCTCTCATTATTAGGTTTCACTCAGAAAAAGGGAATTTCAGGTATGGCCGCTTCAACCAGCAAGAGCAAGAAGAAATCCGAAAAAGGTTCACCAGCCGAACCGATCACCGGTCTTGAGAGTATCTACAAACGAGAGCCTAGCCTCAGGACCACTCTCCAACAAATCGAAAAGCAATTCGGCGAAGGCTCCATTATGCCTTTGGGCGGGGAAGCACAACTTAAAATTGAAGGCATTCCAACCGGCTCGCTTTCTCTCGATATGGCTCTTGGTGGAGTTGGAGTTCCTCGGGGCAGAATCATCGAGATCTTTGGCCCAGAATCCAGCGGCAAGACGACGATCGCACTGCATATTTGCGCCCAGGCTCAAAAGACCGGCGGCATCGCTGCAATCATCGATGCTGAACACGCATTCGACCCAAGCTGGGGAAAGAAGCTGGGCATTGAATTGGATACATTATTAGTTAGCCAACCAAGCAGCGGCGAGGAAGCCATGCAAATTACCGAGATGCTAATTAAGAGCAATGCGGTTGACGTTATCGTCATCGACTCGGTAGCCGCATTGGTTCCAAGACAAGAACTTGAGGGGGAGATCGGTGATTCGCATATCGGACTACAAGCGCGATTGATGAGCCAGTCCATGCGTAAACTCACGGGCGTTATCGCCAAGAGTAAGACTTGTGTAATCTTTATCAATCAGATCCGTGAAAAAATTGGGGGCATGTCGTACGGTTCCCCGGAAACGACCCCTGGCGGTCGCGCATTGAAATTCTATTCTTCTTGCAGAATCGATGTTCGCAGGATTGGACAGCTCAAAGACGGCGAAATGGTGGTCGGCCAGCGAGTCAAAACCAAGATCGTCAAGAATAAAGTCGCGCCACCATTCCGTGTGGCCGAATTCGATATGATGCACACCTGTGGCATCAGTTTCGAAGGTGACCTGCTCGATCTCGGCACAGCGCACAAGATCGTTAACCGCAGTGGCGCTTGGTTCAAGTATGGCGATACTTACATTGGCCAAGGAAAAGAAAAGGCCCGCAACTATTTAATGGAAAACAAAGACGTTGCAAACACCATACGCGATGCGATCATTGCTTGCGGTGCCTACGCAGGTCCAGAGGGCAAACCAGACGCCAACGAAGTCGAGCAAGAAGTCGCTGCCGATTCCTAGGATCAGCACACGTACGTCAGCCTGTCCTAAGGCTGACATTGTGGCGGAATTGATCGACGACTATCCTCGCATTGTCGGTAAGGATTCAACCGTAACTGGAATACGATTAGAGTTCCACGGCAACACTAGTTCGAATTCTGTACCCGTACCCACTTGAGATCGTACCTCAATGTTTCCTCCATGCTCCTTGGCAATTTTGAGACTAACTGGCAAGCCCAATCCCGTTCCGCGATTTCCCTTGTTGGACTCAAACATGGAAAAGATTCTTTCGAGGTCATTCGCGGCAATCCCAAGACCGTTGTCTCGCACTTGGATTCTCGCAAACTCATTGCATTCGCAGAGTGAAATCTCCACACAGCCGTCCAGCTTGTCCACGCACGCATCGATCGCATTGCCGACCAAGTTCATCAGAGCACGGTGAATGGCCTCGCCGTCGAGCATCATGCTTTGGAATGCTTCCGGACGGCTCCATCGAATAGAAACCGACTTTTCTGCGGCCCTCACGGTTGATAACTCGACCACATCGTCAATGACGGTACGCAAATCCACGACGGTGCGGTTTGGCTTGCGATCCTTGCTCATTGTGAGCATATCCAATACGAACGACTCGATACGTTCTTGGTTGCGCTCGCAGATACGCCAGCCACTTTGAACGACGTCCATTTCGCCCCCCTTGATTCCCTGCTCGATGAGATACCCGCCACCACGAAGTCCCTGGACGATGTTCTTGATATGGTGCGAGAGCGTCGCAATGGTTTGACCCATGGCTGCTAGACGTTCGGCTTGTACCATACTTTGATAGAAGTTGGTATCTTCGATCGCAAGAGCCGCTTGATGTCCGATCGCGACAAGCATTTTGAGATGCTCTTCATTGAATACCGGTTCGCGATTCATCGCGTATTGACCCGCCGAAACCGAGGTGTCAATGTAGATAACACCCACGCTACCATAGCGACCTTTCATTGGGACACATATGGCTTCGCGTATCCCGCCAGCGGAGATGCTGGCGCTGGCGTTCCAGCGTTCGTCTTCGCACGCATCACTGGTTAACACTCCTTCTTCTTTCTTGCAGACGTAATCCAAAATCGTCTTGCTGATAGTCATTCGGTGGGAAGAGACATTGACACCGCGATTGCGGCGGCAACTCGGCATCAGCTCTCCTGTTTCCAAGTCACTGAGCATAATGCAACCACGATCGCAATTCACCCATTGAAAAATGAGCTCCAGGATCTGGTGCAATAGTTGGTCGATATCCAAAGTCCGACTGACCGCAAGCGAAGTACGGTACATTATTTCCCAATGACTTTTTGCTTGGGACGACGCTTTGTCGAAATTGATCCTGGCTGTCCAATCATCGGTTCGTTCACTCAACTGCTTTTCTACTTCGACACGGCCAACAATTTGCGATGACTCACTGTTCGCATTCTGTACTATATCGACGTCGTTGTCAGCTGGACCAAAGGGGCGAAAACTCAAACGGAACAACATCAATCGCGTGCCGATTTGCACACGATCGCCGACGCAAAGCGTATGTTTCGTGATTCTCGTGCCGTTGACGAAGGTCCCGTTGCTACTGCCTAGATCTCGCAAAACATACTCGCCGTCAACATACTCAATTTCGGCATGAGTTCTAGAAGCTTCCGAGTCTTCGAGATGGACATCGCAATGACTATCCCGCCCCAATTTTTGTTTGGATTTGTGGATCAAATAGTGGGTGCCGATGTTTGCACCGCGTACAACCAAAAAGGAAGCCAACTTTTCTTATACCTCTTTATTCGACCGAATTTCCGGACCTGCCATTGTGGTTTTTCGGAGTTCCAGGGCTATTGTAGCTGAAGCGGGACACACTGGACCGGGGCAACGTATACTTTCGATTGGAAGCGAGGCCGATTTGGACGCATTGACCAAGTCGAATGATGAAGCTGTAGGTTGTTCGATTCAGCTAAAATGAGCTCTCGATGTTGACTACCAGCGCAGCAAGGTTGTGCCCCAAGATAGGCCAGCGCCAAAGCCGCATAACAATACGATATCGCCTCGCTTGATTAATCCTTGTCGATTGGCACCGTCGAGCGCCATCGGGATACTGGCTGCTGAAGTATTGCCGTATCTGTCGAGGTTGACGAATACTTTTTCTTTCGGAATATCGAAGTGACTGACTGCGGCGTCAATAATGCGGATGTTAGCTTGGTGGAGAATCACGAGGTCAACGTCGGCCGACGTCAAGCCTGCTGCTGCCAACACATCCCTCGAACTGTCCGCGACGATTCGGACCGCCCATTTGAAGACTGTCCTCCCGTCCATGCTCAAATACTGTCGCCCGCGACCTAAAGACTCCACCGTGGTCGGTTCGCGCGATCCACCGGCGGGAATACACAGCGCCGTGATGTCTCCCTCAGAACCCAAAGTAAAACTGATCAGTCCGGTCGTTTCCGTCTGAACGTGTGAACAGGGTTGCAACAAGACTGCCCCCGCACCATCACCAAACAGTGGATACGTTTTTATATCTTGGGAATTCACCGTCCGACTCATCACTTCGCAGCCGACGATTAACGCGTTTCGGGTCGAACCGCTTCGAACGAATTGAGCGCCAGTGACCAAAGCGTACATAAAACCCGAGCAAGCAGCATTGACATCAAACGCTGGCGCAATGCAACCCAGCCTTTTTTGTAGGAGGCACGCGGTCGACGGGGTAATATGATCCGGAGTCATCGTAGCACAAATCACAAGATCTACTTCCGATGGTTTCACGCCGGCACTGAACAAGCACTTCAGTGCCGCTTCGTAAGCTAAATCGCTGGACGCTTGATCTTTACCAGCTTTGCGTCGCTGGTGGATGCCTGTCCGTTTAACGATCCAATCGCTATCGCAACCAAGTGCCGCGAGGTCTTGGTTGGTAATAACCTGGTCTGGAACATAAGAACCAGTAGCCGCAATCGTGACTCCTATGCACGTTCCAATTCGCCCACGACGACTTTGGCTTAGCGAACTCTCTACGGCAATGGTTGATTCGATAGTCGACAAGATAGGAATTCGGAGTTGTGCAGGCTGGCCAAGATTCAAGATAGGGATGGCAACAGATGGGGCTATTGCCAACGTTTTACAAGGGGAGAGATTATACCAACAAAGCCAGAGGACAGCACTGATTGATGAATTAACGGTAGCATTCGCCCATATCGAAGACTTTGCGGGTTAGCAAAAATAGGGACGCGACTCACCCCCAGCAAATTAGGCTCTCTAATTTTTTTGACAAGTATTCAACAATTTATGTCCTGGCATCCTTTTGGGGGGTGACTATGAGCATTCAGGGAGGTTAAATTTAGAGAACTTGCGGGCCGCAGGATCGCACTTTGTATGTGTGATTTTTTGCCTTTACGCACGGCTCGATTCGCAAACTCCAACCATAGAAAGTGCTGATGTTGCGATGTGCTTACTAGCCATTCA
>JAYVBW010000011.1:0-2377 GCA_043750255.1 Pirellula sp. | reverse complement strand
GCTATGACAAATTCCGCCAGATGGGAACTTACTTGGAGCGGATGGAGGACGGAACCACAGAGGTTCGGGGAGCAGTCGTGACGGGGTAGGTGCTGGTCTGTCAGTCGGAACGCTCGAAAACCACAAAACAGCAAAAAACCCAGGCGAAAATCGCCACCAAACCGAACATAAGAAACATTATCGGACGTTGAGAAGCTGTGTTTCGAGGGGGCTGCGTCCGTGCTTTTGTGCTGGGTGACTCTTGGTAGGGATGCCCCGTAGCCAGGATTGTTCATTAGCCGAGGTGGATTATCCGGGCTGGTAGGATCTGTGCGGGGGTTGCCTTTTCCGCAAAGCTTACGCATTCCGATAGGTGGATTGATTGCGGCTTGGTTAAGGGGGATTGCCGCATATCGACTAGATGAAAATTCTTTGCTCGCCGACTCAACGAGGAAGAACTTGATTGCCGCCGAAGCCGGTTTGCGAGTTATTTGGCCAGGTATTGTTCGACGGAAGTGGAAGTGGAAGTGGTTGTGGTTGTGGTTGTGGTACAGGCCAACCGCCGGACTGTTGTTGCGTGTTGCCAGCATTGCCCCTTGGATCAAACGACTGATTTCCCCAACCTGGGTTTGCCGTTGCGCCGTTTTGCCCCCCCTGCCCCGCCCCGAAGATGCTGCCGGAACCTTGGTTCGGCTGTCCCCCACCCTGCCCTGGCAAAAAGTTCATTGGCAATTGGCCGTTGTTAACTTCGGTACCAAACTGATTGACCCGCTGCTGTACCATTTGGCCAACCCCATCCAGAAACCCGTCGCCAGACGGCGGCGTGATTCCGTTCTGATTCTGTTGCAATCGCTTTTCTACATTATCGAGGTACGGACCTACAATTTGCTTAATCTCAGCCGGCAGGATTCCGCCCGAGTTCGCTAATATTCGACTGATGTAGAGCCCGCTTCGTGAATTCGCGATTCGCTGCTGTTGGGCTGCACCAAGCAACGTCATTGCAAACATTGTGATGAGCAAGCATAACGCTATGCCTTTAATCAAACCAAAGCCAGCGCCCAATTGCCTATCGAAATCCTTAAGTTTAACTCTGTCGATGGAGGTGCTGACCAACCGAAACATCATCCAAATGATCAAACTGGAACCAAAATACAAAAGCAGCATCGCTAAAAACAGATTCCAGGGCGGTTGAGCATTGATCATCTTCGCTACATCATTGCGAAACAGGTAAGCAACGAAATAGCTGGCAACGATCGATGCTAGCGAAGCCATCTGCCACGCAAATCCCTTGATTGCTCCAAATAGGGTTGTCGCTGCCAATACGATCAACATGATCAAATCATAAGCCTGCATTGCTAGCTATCCCTTCGATGGTTCCAGTATCGCGAGTCTGTTGCGAAGCAGACTTTTTCGTGTCTATCGACTATAGCGATTAGCAACCTGAAGTGCGAAGACCAAAATAGCCCCCCTGCCCTGCCCCGCAGATTTTGTTTTCAACCAGTTCAAAGCATTGGATGGACTGGACGCGATCCAATTGGGAATGCTAAAAGAGGATAGGAACGATCGCGTCGCGGTCGGAACGAAAGCGATCGCGGAGCGATAGGCCGCATTCACGTAGAACAAGTATCATGGCTGATTTCAAAACCCACATTTCACTCAGCACGGTTGCCGGCGCTTTTTATGGCGTAGGCGGCTATCAAGCTGGCTTGCCATGGGAAAGCTGCGTGATTGGCGGTTCGCTTTGCAGCGTCAGCGGAATGCTCCCAGACCTCGATAGCGACTCGGGGATACCACTTCGTGAAGCTGTTGCATTTTCTTCTGCATTCGTGCCGATGCTCATGGTCGATCGACTTCAGCGACTCGGTTACAATCACGAGATGATGCTTCTCATAACTGTCGGGGTCTATTTCTTTCTGCGATTCGTCTTGGCGGAGATCTTCCGACGATATACCGTCCACCGCGGCATGTGGCACAGCATGCCCGCTGGCCTTTCCGCCGCCCTGTTTGCCTTCGTCGTTTGTTCTTGCGAGAACATGAATTTACGATTGTTTAAAACAGTTGCTATCTTCGTTGGCTTCATGTCACACATATTGCTAGATGAAATTTGGTCGGTGGAGTTTCGACGTGGGCGTTACACATTCAAGCACAGTTTCGGCACCGCCCTCAAATTTTGGAGTGGGAACCGTTTTGCAAATGTCTTTAGCTATGCACTTTTGGCCTCGCTCTGCATTCTTGCGTACAAAGACGAGGGGCTCATGAGCGGCTTCGAATACCAAGCCAAGGATGTTCCACACACAGCCGTTCAGTGGGTCGAATCGCTCCGAACAATGTGGTAGGTCCCTGCCCTGCCCTGCCCTGCTCTCTTGGCCACTACTCAAACCTACGTTCATGATTAATC
>JAYVBW010000010.1:0-1720 GCA_043750255.1 Pirellula sp. | reverse complement strand
AATATTCAGGGCCAAGAAATCGAGCTTCCCGAAGACTTTATGGTGAGAGTGGATGGCAACAAGATGCAAGTTGCCTTGGTTTCGATTGGTGCTATCAGTCCGCAAATGTCGACGTCAAGCCTCCTGGTTCGATTGCTGAATTCCAATGGGCAAGAGAAAGAAGCGATGACGGATATACGAGGGATTGCGACGTTCGCGGACGTCCAGCCGGATGAACTGCACGCACTGTTGGTGGTTGATGAGAAAGCCCATGCTGCGGTCCCTTTGTTGACTGTGAGTACTCAAAATGCGACACTGCGGAATATCTCTTCCAAACAAGTCAGCCTGCCATTGATGCCTGTTAATCGAGAAGAGATTCTAGGCTCGATAACCAGGGGCATTCTTCCTACAAACAATCCAGGCGGGGAGCTTTATGGCTCTGGTGACTATAAACTTCAACCAGTTAATCCGTACACGGTAAGATTGCAAAAAGATGGAAATTTGCTTGGGAAAATTGTAGTTGCCGATAGAGAACTGGCTGAAAATCTTCGCTATGCTAAGTTGACATTTTTGCGGAACAATCAAGTAGTTGCTCGAACTGATTCGAATCCCAGCGACGGGAGTTTTAACGTAGCTGGTCTCGTGCCGGGCTTATACGGCGTGATAGCCGCCGGACCAGCTGGCTACTCTTCTTTTGCATTCGACGTCCTACCCTCTGCTAAGCAAGTTCGAATGGGCAACAGCATTTCAGGAAAACCGGTATCCCTCGTTCAGGCCGATCCAAACGAAAGACTTTTCGTCTTTTTATGTCCACCGAAATTGGTTCCGAAAATCACCGATCGGATTCGGGAAGCATATGGCCAGCCAAACGTCCCGCCGACAACCACGCAGCCCGTTTCCGGATTGACTATGGCGGGTAACGGTGGCGGTGGCTTTGGTGGCGGAGGCTTTGGAGGTGGTGGTTTTGGAGGTGGTGGTTTTGGCGGTCTCGCTGCTATCGCTGGACTGACAACAGTTGGTGCGATCGCTGCTTCTAATGGCAACAACTCAGCGAACAATGTCGTATCACCGATTACTCCTACCAACAACCCTGTCGTTGCACCGATACCAACCAACAACAACACGACGAACAACTCTGTCAATTCATCAATAAAACAGAATCGGCTTTAGATCATACGTTTTTGAATTATTCTGATTCATCGTGCTGTTTAGCCGACAAGGTTGCATAGGGATCGAAGGTGCTATCGATAGGTTCAGTCGTCGAGTGCAAGTCAATCCGCATTACCATCTTCGGGTCGGCACCCTCTGGTAATGGATTGTCCTCCATCGCTTCTCCGATCAACTTGACCATTTGGCAGACAGTTGGATTTCTTTCTGCCAGGGCCAGCATATCTTTATAAACGGTTATGACGGCCTCATTTTCCTTGACGACCATTTTCCATTCACCAGGATTCTTTTCCTGGATCATTTTTAGCGACGACGACAGTCGCTCCAATTGGCTTTTCGTCAGAAAGGCTCGTTGAACAAGGACCTCGTCAAGCTTCAGAAATTGATTGACCAACCAAGCCTTAAAGGCGGCTAAGAACTGTTGACGCGTCAAAAACTCTTTTTGAAGCGCCAATAATGCAACAAGCAATCCGCGGTCCATCGAAGTTAACCCGGCCAAATAGAGACAACATCGGAATAAAAGCTCAAGCTAAAAGAATAACCGATTCGAGCTAGTTTTCGCAAGCAAGAACGT
>JAYVBW010000009.1:0-3792 GCA_043750255.1 Pirellula sp. | reverse complement strand
GGACGTGATCGAAGAGTTTATAGTGAGCGGCAGAAGCTTCGCGCCCATGCCTTCGAAGTTGGTGAGGGATTTGCAGCCAGACGGTCCACGTTCGGTGTCCGCGCTTCTGTATTGCCGAAGCAAGAGAAATCACCCCAACCCATGTCATCAATTAAGACCATGATCATGTTCGGACTTGTTGCGCCAGCCTGTGGTGAACAACAAAAAACACAAAGGAACACAGTGAAAATAGATAGTTTTTTCATCGAAGACATGTCGCCAGGAGAATCAAATTAACTGACATACGCCTTCTCAGCAAGAAAATGGGGTAATTAAATAGTACGTTAGATTTGGGGCAACCGTCGACAAGCTTAATGCTCTCTGCAATTCAACACATTGGACACTATATTATATTCGCTTGCTTGCGCGTCGTGCTATTGAGTCGACATCACACGTGACTTGAAACTTTCGTAGTCCTCACGCGTGTCGATTCCTCTCGGCGATTTTTGAACGACACCAACAATGAGTCGACAACCAGACTGCAAAAAGCGAAGCTGCTCCAATTTCTCAACTTCCTCCAATTTGCTTTCACCCAACTGATCGATCCTCAGCAGGAAATCACGTCGATAGGCGTAAATTCCAAGGTGCTGTAGGAATATGGCTGGCTCTTGGTTCAACAGCCGCTCTTCCCATGTTCGTGGATGCGGAATTACGGATCGGCTGAAGTAGAGCGCGGCGCCATCAGCAGCCCGAACTACTTTTACGCAGGCTGGATCTTCCAAATCCTTTCGGTTGCGAATCGGAGTAGCCAGAGTCGCAACTTGAACGCTTAGGTCCGATTCCAGCAGATGCATTACCGCATCGATCGACGAGCCAGCAATCTCTGGCTCGTCTCCTTGGACGTTGATAAACAGATCGACGTCTGGGCGACTGCGAGCTACCTCGGCAACTCGATCGGTACCGCTTTGAGCATTCACGTCCGTCCATTGCGCATGTCCACCAAACTGACGAACGGCGTCAAAGAGTCGCATGTGATCGACTGCGACAGTTATACCCGTGGGCCGCATGGCGGTTTGGCAAGCCAGGTAGGTGTGCTCCAAAACCGTCCTGCCAGTTTCGCGTAAGAGTAGCTTCTCTGGCAACCGCGTCGATGCCAGTCTCGCAGGAATAACTATTTCGCCAATCATTCTTTTTTCGCGATTAGGATTTGCTCGATTTGTATTGCCTTCCGTCCTTTGAACGAACCGGCAGATGCATGAAATTTGGTACGGTTCTCAATTTCCACTTCTAGAGGGTGGCTCACATCTTTTTCCGTTGAAATGATATCGCCAACCTCCAAATCAAAGAGGTCGGCCGATTTGATTGTCGATCGTGCTAGCGTGACAATTACATCCGCCATGGAACCATCAAGCCTGGATGCGAGCTTACCGGCCGTTTCGGAGTTTGAACGGATTGACCCGTAGCCAACCCAACTGTTACTGGTGAGTTTGCTTCCAACGCGTTCAATCGTATTGAACGGGATGCAAAGATTCGCCATGCCACGGATGGCCCCGAGCGTGAGTTCGAAACTCACCATGATAACCACTTCGTTAGGCGGAACGATTTGAACTAGTTGTGGGTTGCTTTCAACCCGCTCAACTTCGATTTTCAGCTCGACTACGTTGGACCAAGCTACCTCTAACTCCCTCAAGAACACATTGCTTATTCTCGCCGCCAATCGCAATTCAATTTCGGACAGTGGCCGTTTCAATGCCGAATCGGACCCAACGTTTCCACCTAGCATTCGATCGATAATTGGATAGAGGAGCGTAGGGCTAATATCTAAGACCCAGTTGCCATCAAGCGGTATAGGCTTGAGTAGATTGAAACACGTTGGGATCTCCAAGCTGTAGACGAACTCACTATAGGTCAACTGGTCGACACTGATCAATCGAACTTCAACAATGCTGCGAAGCACTGCGGACAACGACGCTCCAACATTTCTAGAAAAGCCATCATGCAACGATTGCAAGGCTCGCATTTGCTCCTTGCCGACGCGTTCAGGACGCTTGAAATCGTATGCCAATACTCGCACCTTGGTAGCAGTCTTTTTTGCCTCCGTTTTGGCTGCAGCTACGGTTGAATTTTCAAGTGGTGCTTCACCATCGAGAGATCGTAGCAGACTCTCAACATCGTTTCTACTTAGTACATCTTCTGCCATTCGAAAATCCTTTTCTAATTGCGAACATGTCCATTTCCGTAGACAACGTATTTGTATGTGGTTAATTCACGCAGGCCACAAGGACCGCGAGCATGAAGCTTGTCGGTGCTAATGCCTATCTCAGCCCCTAAACCCAATTGACCGCCATCGTTAAAACGTGTTGAAGCGTTCACGATAACCGCCGATGAATCTACGAGCGTCACGAAACGCCGCGCCGCGGCCAAATCGGATGTCATGATTGCATCGGTGTGATGAGATCCATACCGATTGATATGCTCAATGGCTTCATCGATGGATGCTACTATACACACACTTAAGATTGGGCCAAGGTACTCACGAGACCAATCGTCATCACTAGCTGAGGTTGCAGACGGAATTAGGATTCGAGTCTCCGCATCACCACGAATCTCGATTTTGTGCGATTCAAGTTGCATCGCGAGTGCTGGCAAAAATTCTTTAGCCACTTCACGATGAACAATCAACGATTCAAGTGCGTTGCAAACTCCCATTCGCTGGCACTTGGCGTTTTCAACTACGCGAATCGACATTGCAAGATCGGCCTGTTTATCCACATAGATATGGCAATTGCCATCATAATGCTTGAGAACAGGCATTGTTGCTTCGGAAACCACTCGTCGAATCAGACTCTCGCCGCCTCTTGGAATAACAAGATCGATCCATTGTGAAAGCTTGAGAAAATGGCCCACGGCCGCACGATCCGTGGTATTCACCAATTGAACCGCGTCGATCGGGACTCCCGAATCTACTGCGGTTAATTGCATGATTTCAACGATCGCACGGGAACTGTTGAGCGCTTCCTTTCCACCACGAAGGATAATTGCGTTGCCACTCTTGACGGCTATCCCAGCCGCATCGGCGGTCACATTCGGTCGCGATTCATAAATAAAGAAAATGACACCAAGTGGAACACGAACCTTGGAAATTTGCAGGCCGTTTGGGCGAGTACTCCCCTCAATGACTTCACCGACTGGGTCAGGCAATGCCGCAATTTCCCGGAGACCGTTTGCGACTTGAACGATTCGCTCAGGTGTTAACCGAAGCCGGTCGATCTCAGCGGTGGTCAATCCGTATCCGTCTGCATTCCCAAGGTCAACGAGGTTTGCAGCCACAATTTCCTCGAGGGATTGTTCGATCCGATTGGCAGACTCAATAAGCCATCGGTTTTTTATTTCACCAGAAAGCCCCGCTAGCAACCTGGAGGCGGCTCTAGCCCGTCTGGATACCCCAGAGCAATAGCTAGCCAAGTCATTACCGGATGCTGAAGACATGAATTCGGAAATCGAAAACGGGCGTTTGCCCTAGTTTAAAACGGCACCGCGTGCCGCTTTTCGTGCAAAGTAACAGCGGGAAGTGCCATTCAACACTCCGAGTATCGAAGAATACGTCACACAGGTCAATGTTAAAAAAAGAGAACGAATGGTCTCGGACCTCCAGTTCTATAATCACAAATTGTCAGACCGCT
This sequence comes from Pirellula sp., assembly GCA_043750255.1. Classification (GTDB taxonomy): domain Bacteria; phylum Planctomycetota; class Planctomycetia; order Pirellulales; family Pirellulaceae; genus JBKCUI01. Next base: position 130 of record JAYVBW010000009.1, on the reverse strand, counting down.
CGATTACTGTTAGCATTTAAGCCCGTCGTGTTACCACTGATTTCTTGCTCGCAACCCCGCGAAAATCGATGACTAAGCATATTTTTGTAACTGGCGGTGTTGTTAGCTCCATCGGAAAAGGCCTGACCAG
>JAYVBW010000008.1:0-2057 GCA_043750255.1 Pirellula sp. | reverse complement strand
TGGCTCGGTCGATCTTATGCGGATGCGCCAGATGTGGACGCGACAGTGTTCGTTACGGGCGAAAAGGACAGACCGATCCGGGCTGGTAATATTGTTGATTGTGAAATCGTCTCTTCTCAGCATTACGACCTCGTGGCCGCAGCGGTTGGGCAGATTCGATAATGGTTTTAACGACCGCAAGTTCATCGAATTGGAATGTTCCCAATGCCATTTCGGCGGCGCGACTATTATTAGCGATCGTCGTTTGTATTCTGATCGAGTGGCGATTTCTGTTCCCGGGGGTGATTTGTTTTTTGGTTGCTGCATGCACAGACTGGATCGATGGCTGGTGGGCTCGGCGATTCCAACAAGTGACGAAACTTGGACGAATCCTTGATCCCTTCGTTGACAAAGTAATTATTTGTGGAGCGATGATCGCGCTGTGCGCAGTTCCGAATTCGGCGATCGTACCGTGGATGGCCACACTCGTCGTAGCCAGAGAACTCCTGGTTACCAGCTTGCGAGGAATGATCGAAAGCCAAGGAGGCGACTTCTCCGCAAAACAATTGGGTAAGTGGAAAATGGTGGCTCAGTGTGGCACCATAGTTTCCGTGATGATCGAGCTTCAATACGCGATCGCACCCGCGTGGCTACACTGGACCAGTATCGCACTCGTTTGGTTGGCGATCTTCCTGACCGTACTGTCGGGGCTGGAATATTTATTGCTTGTGGCAAAGAAACCGCAATGAATCTTACCCCAGTTCAAATATTGGCTTTGGGGGTCATTTGGGTTCTGCTGCTAGCGGTCCTTGGTGGCTCCATCGTTGCATGGTCTAAGTGGATAGCGCGCTACATGAACAGCGTAAAACCCGATCAGATCGCAATCAGCCCACAAGCAACTGTAGGATTCGTTGACATTTTGGTCAGCGCTTTGGTACTGTTCACGCTGTTCGTCTCTGCTCCGGTCGCGTGGAAAGCTCTTGGTCTGCCTGTTGGTCAGACCAAACAGGAATCAAAATTGAACGCCGTCGCTCCGATCGAAGTCGAATCGTTTGCGTCGGCGGATGTGAGCGATTCGGACGCGAGCAAAGCGACAACTAGCAATGTTGATAAAGGACGAGTTGTAAAGCCACCGGTCATGACGCAGCACCAATTTCTGTATACTGGATTTTTGATATCGGCGCAGCTTCTATGCGTGATCTTAATGACTATTTTTATTTGCAAAAGAAAAAGTTGCGCGCTCAAAAAACTTGGCTGGCGATTGGATCAGGTCGCAGGAGACTTGCGCGCGGGGCTGCAGTGTTTTCTCATGATGACACCCGTTATATTACTCTTGAACGCAGGTTTGCAAGGCCTGACAAAAACACCGTATGAGCATCCCATTCAGGAGATGATCAAGCAGTATCCTTGGCTGCTTGGGCTGGCTTTTTGGCAGGCAGCCATTGTCGCACCCGTGTCCGAAGAATTTGCGTTCCGAACATTATTGATTGGTTGGTTTGAATCGATCCAGTTTGGCCGTGATAAGTTGTCAGCATTCATGTTCGGTGCTACTCCCGCACGCGATTTGGATACGGGTGAATTCGATACGGGCGAGTCGCCAATGGAGTACAGTCCTCCGTGGTGGCCAGTTTTGCTGAGTGGAACTTTATTCGGTCTGGCTCACTTTAGCTATGGAGTCAGTTGGGTTGCGTTGATTGTGTTTGGAGTAGTACTGGGCAGGCTCTATCAATTGCGACAAAGTATTATTCCCGTGATTATGGTGCATTTCCTGTTTAATACAATGAACGTGACGATGCTGGGTTTGTCGATTTTTTTACCGGAAAAATTGGGGGGATAGATCGTATGTCGCTCATCCTGGCTCTTGACCAAGGCACTACAAGCTCGCGCGCGATTCTCTTTGGTCGCGATGGAGCCATCGAACGAGTCGTTCAAAAGGAATTTCGCCAGATCTATCCCCAAAACGGCTGGGTCGAACACGATCCAGAGGAGATTTGGACGTCGCAACTCACCGTTGCACGAGAAGCGATCTCCGCAGGTGGCGTCTCGCCAACCGACATTGCGGCCATCGGGATTACCAA
>JAYVBW010000007.1:0-7637 GCA_043750255.1 Pirellula sp. | reverse complement strand
ACAGACCAAGCTTTGGACCAGTGATCGCGACCATAGTACAAGTTGATGTTGGGCGTGCGGCCAAACTCGCTTAAGACCACGACTAGAGTTTTTTCCAGTAAACCGCGATCGGCCAAGTCGGCCACAAAGGTCGCGAACGATTGGTCGAATTCACCGAGCTGCTCGATGTGGAAAATAAAATTTTCGTTGTGCGTGTCGTAATTGGAGTGCGTTACCTGGACGAATGAGACACCGTTTTCGAGCAAGCGGCGGGCCATCAAGCACTGTCGACCAAAATCGTGTTTGCCGTACCGGTCTTGGTCGCTTACCGACTCCTTCGAAATGTCGAAAACGTCCTTGCGTTCCATCAACCGCAACGCTTGTTCGTAACTGTGAGTATACGCATCTGTGATCGCTGTCCTTCGCCGCGCAAGAAACTCTTGGTTGATGTGGCGTCGAAACTCGTGCCGCCGCGCTTCCGACTCGTCGTTGATTGCATCCGGCTTGGTTGTGTTGAGTGGCGGCTTGGTTCCTCCCAACGAAATACTGGAATACTTCGGGCCGAGATACGCCGCTTCGTTGCCTTTCCCGCCTCCGCCGTTCGGAGTCACGACAATATGCCCCGGTAGGCCGCGACTTTCATCGTTCAGCATTCGAGCTGCTACAGCGCCAATCTGTGGATACTCTGCGGCTGCGGACTGTCGTCGTCCGGTCAACATGAGATACGTACCCTTGCCGTGATCGTCCTCGGCTGTGTTAACTCCACGCATCAGGCAAAGATGATGCATCTGCTTTGCCGTGTAGGGCAGCAAGTCGCTGATGTGAGTTCCCGGTACCGATGTTGGTATCGATCGGCATGGACCGCCTGTCTTGGTGCCCGGCTTAGGATCCCAACTTTCTAGCTGACTTAGACCTCCATGCATATTGAAAACAACGATTCGCATGTCCTGCGATTTCAATTGCTCAGCGGCAGCACCAAAGGTTAGTGATCCCAAGCCACCTGCGATCGCGCCACCCGCCGCAAGTCCCGACAGAGACTGACGCAAGAAACGGCGACGGCTAGAGCCATGCTCACGTGTACCACAAGCGTAGTGTGCAATCGTCATTTGAGGGCTCCATAAAAAAGGAACTACGGGTAAACTCGAAACTCGGAACTAGTAAGCAAGCTCCAAACCAATTCTTGAGCGACTGCGGGCCGTTTGTCACCCGCTTGACTCAGCATTTCACCAATCCATTGTTTTTCATTCTGTGTTGGATCGCGAGACAAAAGCGATCGGAAGAGCACGGATGCTGCGATGGTTGAGTCAGGCTGCTTTATAATTTGTCCAGTAACATTGGTGCTGCCAGCGGCCGACCACTGAAATACCGAGCCACCATTTGCCATAAAAAGGGCTTGATCTGGAGAAGCAAAGAACTCATCGCTTGTTTGGCCAACACCCGAGGAATAAAGATTGGCAAAAGTGTCTATGTGAGGGCGGAGTTTATCGATCGCCTGTCTTGTCGCTTGAAGCGTTCTGGCCGACCGCTGTTCTGTGGTAGCGTCAGACGCGAGTGGAGTTTGCTTTTCAATCTCGGCGGATTCCGCGTCGATATGGTTTTTAAAGACGTCGGTAGTTTGTAAAATACTCATGCAAAGCTGCTCCGGTGATAATGGGCGCGCCTGTGCCAGATGGATTGTCCTTTGCCGTTCCTCGAGAACGCTTTGCATCGCAATGGTGCAAGCATCGATTGACTGCTGCATCAATTCTGCTTTGGAAGCAACCGAATTCGCTGATTGTTCGACGAGCTGCACAAGGACGAGACGAGTCGGTTCGGCATTCGCAAGCTGACTTGTTTGAGACTCCAGCAGCTTCGTATGAACAGCGAGCTCGCTCGCAATCGAGGCTAAGCTTGTTTCCGTGTTAGCAAACGCTAGTTGCATGGATTCAATCGCAACAGTAATTACTTGTTTCGCTGCAACCAGCGATTCTGTCGACTTGACGAGCGCGAGCGACTTGTCGAGGGAATCGTTTGTGGTTCGGAGAAGTTCTAGTTGGGACAGTGTAGTCCTTTTTTCCTCTATCACTTTGTCGTGTTTCAATACAACGGCGCCCTTTGCGAGCGTGGTTTCACTCATCTGTTGTTGTAGCAACGTTGTTTGAGCCACGTGAGTCGCTAACGTTAACTTGCATTGCTCGGACGTTTGAATGGCGAGAAAGTGTTCCTGTTCAAGGCTTCGTACCGACTGGGAAGCCGTCATCCACGATTGGATCCGGGATAGGTCGCTCATTCGATTCTCAACGACCACGTGTTCCGATTGTGCTTTTTGCCACTTAGACCGCGCCGCAACGAAAACATCGTCCGCAGTATGCAGTCTTTGCTCGACCGGTTGCAACTTCGCAGCAAGTTCGGTGAGACGATTGCGATCGGTCTCGAGGCTAAGCTTGTTGGTGTCGCGTGCTACCGTCGCATCGGCTAGCGCCTTTTCAAGGATTGGAAGAGTTGCCTTGCTGCCCGCCGCTTTGGATTTGCTCGTGGCAATCGCTTGCTGCAACTCCGCGTCGTCGGCTGGTCCAAGTAATTTGGCTTGCTCCAGTTTTTCAGACGCTTCCTCCAAAAGTTTTTGCCTTGATGCTGCGTCCGAGAGTAGCTTGTTGGCTTTTTCATAGGCTAGGTGGGCTGCATCTGCCTTTTTCATCACCTCTTTAAACGCCGCTTCGGACTTGTCGAGTTCAGACCAAACCTCCACTCGCTCCTTTTGAATGGATCGCCAAGCAGATTCAGCATCTGCGTACTGATTTTTTGCGACGTCCGCTGACGACGCAAGTTGAAGTAGTGAGCCCTCCATCGATTTCTTGCGAGACGCCAGATCGCTTTCCAACTTCAATTGCAAATCAAGCGGTAGATTGATAACGGAGCTGAGTCGCAATGATTCCTCGATAGCCATGCGGTTACCGACTCTGTAGGGATGGCTCAATACGATTTGCTCAATCACGAAGCGCATGTTGAAACCAGAACCGATTAATGCATCGGTCAATGCGTCCAAGAGTTTCGGATTCGACGGCGGATTGTCTGGATGGTGCATGTCCAACGGATGTACCAAACCCTTGCCCATCATCAACGCCCAAAGACGATTCGACCAATTTTCGGCAAACGCTCGGTTGGTCGCTGAAAGTTGAGAAACAAGTGAGGTTCGCCGACTAAAGAGTGGCGGATTAGGAGCTCCCTCCAATGACTCCGGCATAGGCTTTGATTGGTAACGTTCGTCAGGGGCTTCAAACGGATCGAAAGACTCGGTGCTCCCTGGTGCACGTGTGGCGGTTCGGAAGAGAATTCCTTTGTCAAAAACGGATTCGAACGGAGCATCGCGAGCAGCCCGCTCGGCGTAGATTTGAAGTTTTTGTTCAGCCCCCTTTTCGTCTTTGAATTTCGTTTCTACAAACGAACTCGATGACACGAATGCCAATAATCCGTGGTAGTCGATTTGCAAGTAATCATCTACGAGTGGATGATCATGGCACTGTGCACACTGCATGTCTCTCCCAAAAAAAACCCGCCCAATATCTCGTGCAACAGCATGCGAATCCCCCGCTCGCTCCAAGAAGAATCTCTGTTGAGCACGCTGGCTCTGATTCCACCAAACACTCCCAACCGTCTCCTTTGCAATTTGATCGAGCGGCGTGCGGTCATCGACAACTCTTCGCAAATAAACTAGCCACTTGGTTCGGTCGACGTGTTGAAATGGCCGACGCTGCAGAAGTGTTTTGTCGAGCCAATCCACCATTCGTTCATTGTGAAGCGGATCGTTTAGGAACCGTTGAACCCAGCGGGACCATCGGTCGGGAGCCGTATCTGCCAAAAACTCGTCCAATTCTTGTTGTGTCGGCACCAACATGCGTAGATCCAACGAGAGTCTTCGTAGCAGCGGACCGTCGGACTCTTCCACACCCATTAACGATTCGAAATCCTGTTCTACTAAAGAGTCAATCGCACTCGCTAAAGTAGCTTGGCCACGTGCGGTTGCTATTGTGTGGAAAAAGCAAAATATTACGGCGCAGGCATAACCGATGTAATAAAACAACAGGTTGTGACCAATTCTCATGTCGCACCGACATTGTGGGAGGGAATTACCGTGGGAAGGAATTACCGTGGGAGGGAATTACCGTGGGAGGGAATTACCGACAGAATAAAGTACTGTGGCAATCAAAGGGGCAGGCGCAAATGCATTCAACAAGTCAAGTATCGTCCAACCAATCCAGCAAGTCAACAGCCTATCAACTGGGGCAGCGGCTGCGGTTCAAACTGAAAATCATCCGTGGTCAGAGAACTATTCGTTATCTACTTCGGATTGTTTTTTCCACCACTAAGAAGTTTTCACCCTTAAATTCCGTGACCTTGGCAGAAATTACCCAAGCTACCTTTCGGTCGTCATCTTGTTGGCTCGCATCAATTCTTTGCAAGCTCAGGTTTTCCAAGCACTTATACGATTTATTGCTCCCGTCCTCGATAAACTGATACCGCTCGCCCTGCTTACGAAATCGTCCTTTCACATCGGTCAAGATTGTCCCCTCTCGCATGACGGACACTTCCTTGGCCATCGTCGACAGCGATGGACGCTCACCTGCCATGACTGCGTTGGAGCTCATTCGGCTATCCCCGCCGAGGTTTGAGAATAGGGCCGTACAGCAGAAAGCCAGGATTACCCAAAAAGCAGGAGATCGCAAAACACGCATTTTTCATGAACCCTAAACGGCGGTGTGGTTTCGAATCGGTGACTTTACCCCCGGCTCATTCACGACGAGGCAAGACCATCGCATGCAAGCACATTACACCACCGACCGATAGTAGAACATAGCCCAACCAGTTAGGAGGGCGAAGGCTCTTTTTAGGAGAACCCACTTGCATGTAAACGTTGGTTGCTAAGTTGCTGTCGGCGATGTTCGACCTTTGTGAAAAACGATGGAGAGCACGAGTGCTGTTCTCGTTCAAAACAAATGAATCAACTAGGCGGAACTGCAACCCTAGCAGGAACAGTACCACGCCAAACATAAAATATCGGTTTCGATCGATGTCCATGGCCATAAAATCTTTTCAGTAGTCGAGACAACACACCAGCGTGATTGATCGACCCACGTTGAGCCCCAACTCTAAGGAAATAGCGAGTTGTTGGTTGTGACGGATGAAACGGTTGTTCCTAATGGCGATTTCATAGCACGACGTGCGAGCGTTAATCCAGCAACTCGGTCAACGGATCAAAGGTCTGGGCACCCAATCCTAGATGCAGGTGTTTGTGCCATCCCTCTGCATACTTGCAATCCAGTTTGGATAGTTTCGCAACTTCCTCGCCTAATTCCAGCATCGTCGTCAAATACGAGTTCATCTTCTGTGTAGACTGAAGCCATTGCTGCTGAGATTGATGGCAGTCTAGCAGCGCTAGCTTGCGGTCGATCACCGAATCGACTGGGATGGCTAATTTGGGATAAACCACTTCACCCATCGGCGTACGATTGCCATGCGGCTGAGCATGATAGATGGCAACGTCGCCGTCAAAACTGGGATGACTTGGAATACTAGCGAAATTAGGAATGCCTTTTGCAAAGGTTGCTGTAACGGCCAACCTACAGGTCTCCGTGTGGTCTTCCATATAATCGACTGGAGCATGCGTGAGCACGACAACGGGTTTGGACTGACGAACAATCGAAGCGACTTTAGCCAAATTTTCAGCGTTGTAAAAAATATTCAAGTCGTCGCAAATGGGTGGGTAGAAAGTCGCGCCCATGAGCTGAGCCGCGAGTTGGGATTCTGCAAGTCGAATCGCGGCGGTTTGTTTACGATCGGTAACGTTCGAACCACCACATCCATTAGCAAGGTTGCAATAGTGAATTTGCCAGCCCAAATCCTTCAGTAGCAGGAGAGTGCCGGCGGCAACGAACTCGATATCATCAGGATGAGCGAAGAGAGCAAGGACAGATGGCATGAAGTGGATGCTAAAGTGGGAAAATAGGGACGGAGCAATGCTTCCAATGGCGATGTCGTTATATCGAATTTTAGGATCGCTTTGAAGCGGGAAAATGGGAGGCAAGAAAATTTAACCAGAAACTGCTAGGCGCGGATTATTCACTCGTTCCCAAGCTCCAGCTTGGGAACGCACACTCTGGAAGCTCTGCTTCCAGGCCCCGGCATTCGACCGACATGTCCACCATCGCTGGGAACCGATGCGATGGTAGGCCAGTGTCTGCAGGGCGTCGAAGCAGAGCTTCGGGGACTTTCGTTCCCAAGCTAGAGCTTTGGAACGAGGGGAAGCTTGGGAACGAGGGGCTACAACTAGTAAAGTTCGCCGAGAGTAAGTTCGCCAAGAGTGTCGAATTCCGCAGCCTAGGCGTCAAAGTCGTCCAGGCTTAACTAACACGCAATCGTCCAAATGGCTGAATTTAGGATTCAATCTGGCCGATCGATCAACCTAACTCGAATCGATTAAGTCCGCCAAATCGCGATTTGCTGGAGTCCATTGAAGTGCCACGTCTCTCAATCATTGTTCCTCACCTTCACGATGATTCAGGTCTCGAACTCACTCTCCTCTCAATTCTTGAGAATCGAGAGAGCGATTTTGAAATCCTCATCGCACACGACGGTCGGTATCGCGACCCATATCGTCTGGATCACGACGAAGCTATTTTGATCCCTTCCGAAGCCCATGCGAGTTTTTCGGAACAACTCAATTTGGCGGTTGCATCGGCTTGCTCGCCGTTCATTCAAGTGCTGTTGCCAGGTTCGGTGGTCGATCCCCATTGGTGCGATGAATCGCTTTACCTCATGAATGACAAAACGGTTTCGGCGGTTTGTCAGCCAGTTGGTGACATGGCGTCGAACCAAGTTTACATCGGCCTTTCGGGTGATTCACTGCCACACCGTCGCGTCGCGCACTCGGAACAAAGCGTGGCCGCTCCGCTACTATGCGGTGGAGTCTTTCGAAAGCGAATGCTGAAAAATGTGAGCGGTTGGTTAGAGCCCTGCCAACGAGAGGTTGCGGAAGTGGAGTTTGCGCTCTTGGTCTCAGCATTGAAAATCGAAGTCGAAGTCGCTCGCGGCGTGACGATTAGAGCTTCGAAGCGGACAGCCGTGGGCAACGAAGCGGGTTACGAGATCGGGCGAGCATGTGGTCAGTTAGCATGTGCCTACGCGTCGATCGAAGGGACCGGGGTAGTGATCGATTCGTTAGCTCGCCGAGTTGGCCATTTGGCGAGCGGACTGATGAGTCCAAAGACAGTGGCAGAGCGATTGGGTTGGGTCATGGGGATTCGAGACAGATCCTTTTTCAGTGCGATTCAAAATCGGTTGAAAATGGCTTCCGCTGCGACGGAATTTGAACGTTCAACGATTCCAATGAACGGAACGAGCTATCGGACTGAGCAACGCCGAGCCGCGTAGACGATTCGACGCGACCGACTCGCGAGAATTGACTTTCCACTTTCGTCGTGCGTCGTGCGTCTTTTGGCTAGGAAGTCGATTCTAACTTTTGATATAACCATCCACAGTGACTTCCACCGCTACGATGGAAATATCATCTTGAGGGCTCGCGGAGCCGTGCCACCGCGAGATTTCTTCTAAAATAAAAACAACACTCATTTGAAGCGTTTCGGACCTTGCTTGGCCAATCGCCGCCAATAGCCGGGCATTTC
>JAYVBW010000006.1:0-11420 GCA_043750255.1 Pirellula sp. | reverse complement strand
TGGCCTCGTGTGTGCAATAGGGAGATTTGGTCTACAACTATAACGCCTAGCCTACACAATTTCTTGAAACGTTACGACACTAATTTCCCGCACAATGCTAAGCGGAAGATAAATTCCGGCTTATCTAAGTCCGAAAGGGCAAAATGCAATATCGATATCCGATTGCAACCGTTAGCCTCTCGTAAAACGACACGACGTTCCCAATTTTCTTCGCAGATGCAGATAGCTCACCAATGATCATAAGAACGCCTGGTTCCGCTTTAATCAACCTCTCGTTTGCGTCGGTTTGGTTTTTTCCTCGCTGGTTCGCCATAATTCCAATCCAGAATTGTTGCGGACAAGACAATTCCAACTGGTTGAGGACCGCAAACCTGAAATTCACGGGAGGGGAAGACACGGGAGGGGAAGACAAAGGGACAGGCAAAGCAATTGACAGACGGGATTACTTTTTGTAAAAGTTTGGCGATTAATCCAATTGTTCACGTAAGGGCAGCCCCATGACTATCTCCCGTTCGCGGCTTGTCGATACGACCGTAAGCCGTTGGTATCACAGTATTTCCCGCTGTGTTCGCAGAGCTCACTTGATGGGATCTGAGGCCGCGCCCGGGCGTAAAGATTGGATCGAAAATCGCCTCAAGGAACTTGATCAGATCTTTGCCGTTTCGGTCGGTGGTTTCAGTCTGATGGACAACCATCTTCACCTGCTCCTACGCATCGATCCTGAAGTCGTTAACGGTTGGTCGGATACCGAAGTGGCTGAGACTCGCAAACGCTTGTCATCGCTAGGCTGGTTCATGAAATGCCTTAAGGAACCTTTGGCTCGCCTAACCAACAAACAAGATGAATGCACCGGTGCTTTTTTCGAGGGACGCTTCAAATCGATTGCCATCCTCGATGACGAATCGCTTCTTTCGGTTTGTGCTTATATTGATCTGAATCCTGTGGCGGCTGGGATTGCGCCGACGCCTGAGGCGAGTGAGCACACGTCGGTGAAGGCTCGAGTGGAGCATGTCAAGACGAGCGGACGGACTGAGGATTTGAGATCTGCTGAGCAAGGCAGTGTGGCCGCAATGCGAGTTAGCAGTGGGCTTGAGGATGATCTGTGGTTGGTTCCAATCGAAGATCGCCGCCAGAGTGGGGCCGTACGGGAAGGGATGCGAAGCGGCTTCACATTGGGTCAGTATTTGATGTTGGTCGAGTACACGGGGCGAATGCTGCGAGAAGGAAAAGCGGCGATCTCAACGGAAGTCGAAGACATCTTTGCTACATTGGGGTGCGCGGCCCAGACGTGGGGGCTACGGATGAAAAAGCTCACTGGTAGTCGATTGTTTGGCCGGTTTCTGGCCGCGAGTCGCGATCGGCTAAGGCAGTTGGCCAGTACGTTGAAGGTTCGCCATTTGGCAAACGTCGGCTGAGTGGTTCGACCCGGAACTTTTTCTACCCTGCTGAAAATGCGTTGAGTGGAGCGGCCTGCTTCTTTAGGCCGTTTGTTCTTGATTCGCGGTTTGCTGTTTCCAGCTACGTTTCTGTTTTTCGCGGGAATGGATTGAACTTTTGCCGAGGGGCTTTCGATTAAGCTATGCACGTAATTCTGATCGAACAAACGAACACCTCGCATCGCTGTGCCTGTCCCTCGTTCCTGTCCCTCGTTCCTGCCACGAATGCGCAGTCCATCTGCTAGACTGTTGGCTCTAGGACGTTCGTTTCATGAAATGCTGTGACCTGGCAGGAGTTTCAATTGCTAATTAGATTCCATCACGATGAGATTGTTCGGACCACACACATCGTTGAGATAACACCTAAAACGTTTGCCGGAAAACTGATGTCACCGCTGATTCGCTTTGGACTCCGAAAGCAGACGCGCGAAGCAGCGAAGAATCTGAAGCAGTTGCTTGAATCTCAATAGCGAGACTGCGCAGGAGGGATCACAGAATTGGATGCCGAGTTAGTCGCCGATGGGGCCGATGCGTTCAAGGTCGGAGAGGGTGACGAGTATGTTTTGGGAGCAGAGTTGCCAGGTGCCCCCGAAACCCCTGCGATGCTTGTTCCCGTTGTTGATAGTACATTTTGAGTTAGTCGAACGTTGAGGGCTCCGATTCGCTGATAAAGGTCAGGTTGCAATGAATTGATCGCGATGCTTTGTTGATAATTTTGCACCGCTTGCATCAACTCACCAGAATTTTCGCGCAGCCTGCCTCGTTCGGCCCATGCTCTTGCGTTGTTTGGATCCATTGCCAAGGCTTCGTCGAGATATTGCTCGGCAATCTTGGTTTGGTTAAACTCTTGATGGAGCTTGGCCAATTCTACGCGCGCGTCGGAGACGTTTGGACTTCTCTGAGCCCATCTCTTGAGTAAGTTAAACGCTTTGTCCGATCGACCTGTTTCGACCAGGAGCACAGCCAGAGCACGATGGCATTCGACGTGATTTGGCGATAGCTCCAAAGCTTGATTGTAAATCGCTTCTGCATTATCAAGCATTTTTTGATCTTTGGCGCTGGTGCCCAAACGGTGGTACGTTGAAGCGAGATTGTAGTATGTGTCCGGATTGGTTGGATCTGTCTGCTTGGCCTGTTCGAATGTTTGAAGGGCTTCTGCGTAACGCCCCTGCTGGTAGAGAGCGACCCCGGTCCCGTTTTGGGCCATTCGCGTGCAACCGCTAGATCCAAACCAAAAAAAAGCTGCAAAAAGTATGCAATTTGCAAAAAAGGATCGGTTTTTGGGAAATGGTTTCATGCGTTGCGTTCTTTTTCTGACTGCTCGATTGCCCGCCCGATAGATGTCATAGAAAACCAATACCAGGAATCTTCCACCTAATACAAGAGGAAATAGGTCCTGGGTGGGCAAAATGCCATTTTGGAAAAGCGGTTTCACTTTTAGAATCGCCAACCATGCAAAACGATATTAAACAATCCATGCGGGCAGCCGACGGCTACCTAAGACATATCCAAGCCCTTGAGTCTAAGATTCTAGAGCGAACAAACATAATGCATCGCCTCGTAGGCGTCCGGCTGGCGCTTGCATTGCCTGGCCTAGCATTAATTTTCATTGGCGTAACACTGAAAGAAGCAAGCGGTTGGAGCTGGAAAATTGGCACCTTGCTTTTCGTAGGCTTTCTAGCTGCTGCATCCTGGCACGAGACAAACCTTTGGCTCACCTCGCAGCTCCGCCAAAGGCTTTATGGCTATCGACGTTTGCTAGCTCGTTGCAATCGGGATTGGGCTGAACTGACTCCACTGCCGACGGAAGTGTGTTGCACGGAATATTATTCCGAGTTAAGCCGAGATCTGGATTTGTTCGGTGACCGAAGTCTGTATCGATGGTGTTCGCTAGCTATGACTCAAACCGGTGCCAAGAATCTATGCAGTTGGTTAACCCAATGGGTTCCTCGTGAAAGCGTCGAGGAGCGTCAAGCTGCGGTTCAGGAGCTCGCAGCCGATCGAGCTTGGCGCGAGTCTTTTTTTGAAACGACATGCGACTATCGAAATCAGCAGTCTAGCCCCGAGGGGCTCGCCCAATGGTGTCGCGATGAATTTCATTTTGCAAAACGACCATGGGTCCAATGGCTGACATGGCTCAGCCCTGCTGTGCTACTCGCCGGTATCGCATTGATCGTTGGATGCAAATTCCAAGAAAACGAATTGGGACAAGTCGTCGGATTGGCTATGGTACTCAGTGGTGCCGCCTTGAATTTTTTACTCACCATGGTGGTGCTTGGGCCGATTCACGATATCTTCGTCAAGATCGGAACGGCAAATCGCGAACTGCAGTCGCTTGTAAGTATGATTCGAGCGATCAAAAAGCTCGAGTCCAAACAATCGTTGCTATCGAGAATTCGCGGAAAGTGCTTTGACGAAAGGCATTCTGCGGATCAATCACTCGCACAATTGCAACGCATTATGGCACTGGCTGGAATGCAACGCAGTCCACTCCTGTTCATCCCCTATCTTGTTTTGCAAATTATCTTTCTTTGGGATGTTCGAGTTTTAGAACTTTTGGAGCGATGGAAGATTCAATTCGGAATATTCGCCTCCGGATGGCTCGAAGCGATCGGAATGATTGAGACACTTTTTTCTGCAGCCGCAATCGCCGATGAGTATCCGTCGTGGACTTATCCAATGTCGATTGACCCGGGAACGTTCGCGACGCGTACACACCATTTGCTGCAGGTTGAGGGAGTGGCACACCCGTTGTTGAAGGACGCTAGTCAAGTGCCCAACAACGTAACAATCACGAGTGATAGACCTTTGTTGCTAGTGACTGGCAGCAACATGGCTGGCAAGTCGACCTTGCTTCGTTCGATCGGCGTGAATTCCCTTCTGTTGCGACTGGGTGCACCAGTCTGCGCTACGAGTTGGTCCGGTGCGGTTTGTGAATTGGCTTCGAGTATTCGCGTTCAGGACAGTTTGCAAGACGGAGTCTCCTTTTTCATGGCGGAACTGAAACGGCTGCGTGCGGTCGTTGATACAGCGCAAAAAGAAAACCATCCCGGCGGCAAACAGATGCTCGTCTTGCTCGATGAAATTCTACAGGGCACAAACTCACGCGAGCGTCAGATCGCGGTAGAACATGTGCTCGACAAATTGGTCGAGTGCGGTTGTATCGTTTTGACCAGCACGCACGACTTAGAAATGGCTGGGAATGAAAGTATCCAACGGATCGCCCAAGTCGTTCATTTTCGCGAGCATTTTGAAACTGTCAGTGGGCAACAGGTGATGCGATTCGATTACATCATGCGACCTGGAGTAACACCGACGACCAATGCACTCAAGTTACTTGAGATGGTAGGCCTGCGATCTCCATCGTAGGTTTAGAAAGGGGGACTATCTCGCTATCTCCAACGAACCAGTCATTATCACCATTTCCTCGAGCAGGGATAGGGAATTGCGAAAAAAAGGATGTACAATAGTCTGTTGGCATAACTATCGGCTAACTGTATAACAATCAATTTTTATGGTCGAATGAAGAGTTCAGAAACTGTTTCAACTTCAAACTTGGCGACCGAATCGCTAACGAAAACATCGACGAGTACGAACTCATTCAACTGGTTACTCGATGCAGTTGCGATGGCGCTTGCATACGTAGCATTGTACGTGGGGCTAGACTCTTGGAAAAACTGGTTTTCGTCCCCTGACCGCACTTTGTACGCGGTTTGCATACTTCTTGGGCTATGCATCGCTTTAAAACGTTCGAATTGGCAAGGGGCTCCAAGTACGTTTCGAGTATGGTCCGCGACCATTCTATTTTTAGTTGCCTTACTTTTCATTTGTGTGGGACTTGCAATTTCAAATCCGCAATGGAGCGGAATTGCCTGCGGAGTGGTATTTGCTGGTTGGTGCGTATGGCGAATCCGCGGTGAATCGGTTTGGCATGCGTTGTTTCTGGGGCTTATGTTTGTTATTCCTTTCGCGATCAATACTTTGGCAAAACTAGGTTGGTTTGAATGGCTGGAGTCGCTCACAATCACCATGACATCGCTCCTTGCGGACGCGGTTGGCCAGCCACACGCGAGTGAGGACGGAGCAATATTGTTCAAACAGGGAATCGCGGATCACTTTTCCTGCATAGGCACATGGGACAGTGTCGTTAGTCTTATCGGGGTCTCGCTTTTCTGTATTTTAGCTTTCCGACGTAGCCTATTGATTGCAAGTGTTACTGTTGCATTACCTGCCATTGTATGGGTTGCCGTGCGTAGTTTTGCTTGGGTTATTTTATCCTATTTAGCATATAGGTATGAGACTTGGTATGCATGGTCGTTTGGGCTGGAGCTCGGTGTTTTTCTGGTCGGAGTAGCTTTGGTTATTAGTCTAGATCGATTCTTCGCCACTGTTTTCAAGCCGATCCCTTTTGGGCTCTTTAATCCGGAATCCCCGCTATGTGCATTTGCATGGAATTGGCTATGTGGATTACCAAATCTCGAGCTTCGGATACCGAAACAAAACAAGATCTCACTTCGGTGGAGAACGCGACTGCATTTGGCCGGAAAGACACCGTCCGTTCGAACCGATTTCCAATGGTTGAGGCACGAATTCCTCGGCTTACTTTTCCACCCCATTCGTGCGATCGGCAGCGTGATCGATGCGGTTCGAGGTTGGAAATACTCACGAAGTTGGAAGAGTTTTTTTAGAAATCTGCCTTCGTTGCTTTTGCTCTCGGCGGTATACGTCATGTTAGCTTTTTCATTGTCTAAACGCCATGGCGGGCAGACGCAATTGTTTTCTGACGAGAGCTTGAAACTATGTTCAACGCAACGATTGGAGACCGCCTGCCATCAACAGCAAGAAGCTGACTTTTGCAAAGCCATTGGGGCAGCAACTTTGATTGTAAACGACGACGTCTTCACACCTATTTCAGACAGTACAAAGCGGTATTTGGAATTGTTGTGCAAACGCGTCCTTTCTATTGAACGGAACAATTACGTCGCCAAGTATCGACTTGGAATGGTTTCTAGTCTAACTGAGAAGACCGAGCGGGCCGAACTCGAGATGCGGGAGATTACCAATGGCAAGTTCGGTGACTTTCCTCAAGCGAATTCCTGGCTCGCGAAAACACTGGTCATCAAGAGAGGTGCTGGAAAGGACATTCCCATGCAAGAGTTGTTAAACCATCTTAGCCAAGCCAGCAAATGGAAAGATGTTGATTTCCGTTTGCTGTTTCTCTACTCGCGTCTTCTTGAGGAACAGGGGGAAAACCTAAAGGCGGTTGAGGTCGCAAAACAAGCTGTAACAATCAAGCCTGAGTTCATCTTGGACCTTGCGAGACTTTACACACGGATCGGAGATGACAGAGGACGAATCGCAGCGTCCAATCAAGCTGAAGACTTCTTTTTGGCAAAAATTAATTTCCCGACCGAAAAGGAATCCGACCGTTTGTCAGTTGCGGACGCCCGGTTGCTAACAAACCGACCGGAAAAAGCTGCTGAAATTCTTTCGGAAGGACTGCGTCAGAACCTAGGCGGGGAACGAACCATCCGACAACTGTCTGAAATTCAACGATTGATGTATTTGAACTCCATTCGAAAGAATGACGATGGCAAGTTTGAAGTGGATCTAAATCTATTAGAAAAGATGGCGGATACAGATCCGGCGAACCCCAATGTTTCGAATGAGATAGCCAGACTACTTCCTTTCAAGGTAAAGCCGACAAAGAAATTGTTGGATGTGCTAAGGAGCCAAATAGGGCTTGGTATCACCAGTGCTCCGTGCTTACTTTTACTCGGTGAAAGTGCTTATGCCGTTGGAAATTTAGGGGAGGCTCGAAGATACTGGGAATTGGCGATCGCTAAAGACCCCGAAAATTTTGGTGCATTAAACAATTTGGCTTTTTGCTTAGCTATGCTCTCGGCCACCCATGTAGAACGATCCCTTGAACTAGTGAGCAAGGCAAATTCGATATCGCCAAATAACGCGGATATTTTAGATACCTGGGGCGAGGTATTGGCAATTGCCAATCGGTCCAAGGAAGCTGTCAATAAGTTCGAGTTAGCAATTCGCATTGACCGAAATCGCATTGAAACTCGCAGAAAACTCATTGCTGCGTACGAAACGCTCGGGATGAGAGAGATGGCGGAAGCTCAGTCCAAAGTGATCCTTTCGATCGAGGCAGCCAATGCGAAAAAAAAGCTTCAAAATAATGAACTTCCGATTGAAAAAACGGAGTGAATCGATACTGTTTGGCGACGACGGGCATTTAGGGTCCGACGTTTTCAATCGTTGCAGAAATAGCTAAAGCTTACTCGTTCGCCAATTCAGTCTTGGACGTACTACAGGTCCGAGCCATGAGCCGGAATACTCTTGGCGCATTGCACCAGTGTCATGCACAACAAACGATAAGGCAGAGTCTTGACGTAAAGCGACGACTCCGACCTCGGGCCCGATGAGTACGCTCACAAAGTAGCGAGTGTCGTTTAGGAAATTGGCAGGCATGCGACACACGCTGCGATACATGCCAACTGGATACGGCTTATCAAACCATGGGTCGGGCTCTAAGTTCATCGATGGTGCATTGGCCGACCAAAAAGCATAAGCCCCTGTTTCGTCCTTGACCTGGATCTGTACACTAACAGGCGTGCCGGCTATCAAGACTTGGTAGTCGACGGCCACAAAAATTTCCTGATCGATATCAACTTCGCTCGCAGGTGAATCCATGCCGTTGCCTGTAACCGAAACGGATCGCAATCGGATTTCGCGTGAACTTGGCGCTGACTCGTTGTCTTCCCAACTCCGCTGTCCATCACCGGATCGCATTTCGGAAAGATAAAGTTCGATGATGCGTTCGGGAATATCATCGGCAATCAACCGACCGTCTTGCAGGAGAACAGCTCGATGGCAAAGATTTGCGACGGCCGCGAGATTGTGAGACACGACTAATACGGTTCGACCTTGAGCACCTAACTGACTCGCTTTCCCCAAGCATTTCCGCTGAAAGGCTTGGTCGCCGACGCTGAGAACTTCATCAATGATCAGCACATCGGGTTCTAAATGGGCCGCAACCGCGAAAGCTAAACGGACCGCCATACCACTGGAGTAACGCTTTACTGGCGTTTCCAAAAACGATTCTATTTCGGCAAACGCAACGATTTCATCAAATCGTTTTCGAATTTCCAAACGTGGCATGCCCAAGATTGCTCCGTTCAGAAATACATTCTCTCGACCGGTCAGTTCGGGATGAAACCCTGTGCCCACTTCCAAAAGCGATCCGACACGTCCACGAACGCCAACACGACCTTGAGTAGGTGTCACGATGCGAGCTAGGATTTTCAGAAGCGTACTTTTGCCCGCACCGTTTCGGCCAACGATTCCAACGATGTCGCCTGACTGAATCGAAAGGTCGATATTGCGCAATGCCCAGAACCAATCATCTTCCATCCGATTGGCAAAGGAATCTTGAGACAGTGTAGATCGCGAATTAGGTGCTCGGCGAAATAGATTTTGGACACTTGAGACAATCGCTTCGGTGAGCCGTCCGTACCCGTGGTTTGCTCCCAAACGAAATCGCTTGCTGACTTTATCTAGTTGAATCGATTCGATGCTCATCTTAGATCCGATCCGCCAGTTGTTGGTCGGCATGTTGAAACCAAGCCAATCCGCTGAAGCATACCAACACCGTAACGATGGCAGCCACCGCCATTCCAAGGGCACTGGGCGGTTGTGTACCCAGCAGCGACCATCGAAGCAGTCCGATGCAGGTTGCAATCGGGTTCGCTTCATAAAGCCATACCCATTGGTCCGTCAACAACATTCGAAGGCGCTCGATGTCGTACACTACAGGGGAGACAAACATCCCCAACTGCAAAACAAATGGGAGTGCGTAGCCCACATCCCGATAGTGTGCGTTGAGGGCCGATAGCCATGCGATGCATCCTGCACAAAACAGAACGAGCCACAAGGCAATCGGAAGAGCCAGCCATGCTGTTGACCAAAAAATGCTAGTTTCCGTGAGCGCGCAAACTGGAAAAAGCAGTAGCGAGCCAACGATAAAATCAAAGACGGCACACGATAAACTGGCCAGCGGCAAAAGCAGTCGCGGGAAATAGATTTTTGTTACCACATGGCGGTAGTTGACCAAGGAACCGGTCGCATCGCGAAAGCTGCTTGCTACCAATTGCCAACAAAGCATGCCGGTCAAGATAATGGGCGGGTAGGCAACCGTGGAGTTTCCCGCGTTGGTGCCAAGTACAAAGAACAGTCCCGCAAAGATAATCATGCCCATCAAGGGCTGCAAAAAGACCCAAAGCACTCCGACTGCGACTTGTCGGTAACGTATTAAAAGATCTCGCAAAAAGAAACTGTACAGCAATTCACGAGTTCGCCAGATTTCGCCGAGTTGGCCAAAACCAAACGCATCCGTTGGTCCGTAGAACTGCATGGGTGGAATGGACGGTGGAATAGAATGTGGAATAGAATCAACGTGTTGTGCCATGCGTGGTTCCGGATTTACATGCGTTCTACAACGCCGATTCCCAAAAGTTCTAGGCCTTTTCGAAGTGTCAGGCTAGTAAGGTCTGTCAATCGCAAACGCGACTTAGTGGTTTCATTTGTTTCGGCGTCAAGTACGGTGCATTGATCGTAGAAACTGCTAAAAAGCTTCGCAGTGTCAAACAGATATTCAGTCACTACGTTGGGTAGGTAGTCAACCATGGACTGATTGAGCATGTCTTCAAATCGGAGCAATTGCAGACCCAAGTTTACTTCCGGACTGGCCGACAATACGAGCGGTGCCGATTGCCATTTGGTGATTTCAAAGCCTTCCGTTTCGGCTTTTCGAAGGATACTACGCGTTCTTGCATACGAATATTGAATGTATGCCGCAGTGTTCCCTTGAAGCTGAACCATTTTTTCCATGTCAAAGACATAATTGCTGGTTCGGTTGTGGCACAAATCAGCGTACTTGATCGCCCCCAAACCTACCGTCTCAGCGATTTGACGTTTTTCTGCTTCCGAAAATGCGAGCCCTGATCCTTGTAAGCGATCTGGATTGCAGACCACATCCCAAGCTCCGCTGACTGCCTCATCCAACATCGAGTTGAGCCCGACGACCGTCCCTGATCGCGTCTTGTAGGGCTTGCCATCCTTTCCACACACGGTTCCAAATTCGACGTGTTTGAGCTCTGTATGCGTCAATCCGATCTTGCGAAGGACGTCGAACAGTTTTTGGAAATGCTCGGCCTGGCGATGATCGACCACATAGAGCGATACATCTGGCGCAAACTCTCGCTCTCGAAACATGGCGGTGGCAATGTCCGTCGTTGAATACAAGAATGCACCGTCTTGTTTGCGAACAATCATGGGCGCTTCGTAGCCATCCAGAAACACACAAATCGCTCCATCGCTTTGAACCGCAAGCGATCGTGACAGCAAGTCCTCTACAATGGCAGGGAGCAAGTCGTGGTAGTAGCTCTCGCCAAATTCATGATCGAACTGAATATTCAATCGTTTGTAGACACTATGGATCTCTTCTTTGCAATTTGGCACAAACGCTTCCCAGAGCTTGAGATTTTCGACGTCGCCGGAATGCAATTTGGAAGTCTCTTTCAATACACGTTGGCCTAGCTGCGAATGCTGTTTGGAACGTTCGAGAAAATCGGCGTCGCGTGAGGCATCTTCGAGGTACTTTTTGGATTTCGCAAGTTCCTCATTGGCTTCAACTAATTGTTTGACTGCGGTTGCAAAATCTTTGGCGAGTTTTTTGTCTTGCGGGGCTGCGGCCGATTTCGCTTTCGATTCAGCTAACTTTTGTTCAGCCCGTTCAATCGCGAGTTCGAGTTTAGGGATGTTGGAGACGGCGTCCTGGAAACCGATAATTTTCTGCACAACACGATAGAGCCGACCAAGCTCCAAGACAGGCGCTCGGCCGAAAGCGACATCGTCTCGGAAATGCTTGTAACCATAAATGATCATTCCGAACTGAGTGCCCCAGTCTCC
>JAYVBW010000005.1:0-2762 GCA_043750255.1 Pirellula sp. | reverse complement strand
CACGGCCACTCAGGATGCAGCATGCGATCTCCATCCGTTTCGCGTCGTTACGAATACAGGCCTGAGCAACATGCGATTGCTCAACGTGTCCGCTTTGCCGTCGGTAGCGGAGAAAGAGCCCAACAGCGAGTTTCAAGCCGCCCAAGCGATTCCTTACAACTCGACCGTCGATGGAGTTGTACTCAATGAAGACGTTGATTATTTTGCTGTAGAGCTCAAGGAAGGGCAGCAAATGAATGTCGAACTCGAAGGGCTCCGCCATGCCTATTTGAACGACTTCTTCGATCCCTATGTCGCAATCTACGACGCAAAGCGGTTCGAAATCACAGCGAGTGACGACTCGGTCATTCTCCAACAAGATTGTCTTTGTTCGATGGTTGCCCCGGCGGATGGGCGATACATTATCGAAGTGCGTGAGAGCAGCTTTGGTGGAAACGAACGCGCTCGTTACCGATTGCATGTCGGTGGTTTTCCTCGGCCTGTTGCTATCGTCCCAAGTGGTGGGCCACCGGGGCAGCCGCTTGTTGCGACCTGTATCGATCTTTTAGGCAATCACTGGCAAGAGACCTTCGAAATGCCAGCTCAACCATCGGAGTCGTTTCGGATTTGGTCCAAAAAAGATGGGCAATTGGCACCATCGCCAAATTATTTGTCCGTGAACGCGATACCGAACGTAATGGAAACCGAACCGAACGAGGATCATAATACGATTGTGAGTGCGAGTCCTGTGCCGGTTGCGTTCAACGGAATTCTCGAAAAGGAAAAGGACCGTGACTGCTGGGTTTTTGAAGCCAAAAAGGACCAACAACTTGAGATCCGTGTCCACGCCAGAAAGCCGATGCGTTCCAATGTAGATCCGGTCTTGCAAATCCTGAAAATGGGTGGTGGAGCCCTGGCAGGAAACGATGACAGCAATGGGCCTGATAGCTACCTTCAGTTCAAAGTCCCGGAGGATGGAAAGTATGGTCTTTGCGTTTCTGATCATTTGGGCCAATTTGGTAAACACTTTGTTTATCGAGTTGAGATACTTTTGCAAACGCCCGAGGTCGGTACGACGGTTAACGAGCAAACCCGATACGTCTCGCAGGTCGTCAGCGTCCCTCGCGGTTCCCGTATGGCGATCGAGACCAATGTCGTTCGCAATTTCCTCGGAGGGGAAGCCCGTATTGCGGCACCCGAGTTACCTGCTGGAATGACTCATTCAGATGCGGTGTGTGCGCCGGATCTTAGTGTTATCCCAATGATTTTTAAAGCCGACGCGAATGCAGCCAACCTGGGAAAACTAGTCGACTTATTTGCGACCATCGCAACTTCTCCGCAAACCAATGTTTCCGGTCCGCTCAAACAGCGAACCCAGCTCGTGCGTGGCCAGAACAACGTCGATGTTTGGGGGCGATTCGACGACAAGCTAGCGGTCGCGGTCGTAGAGCCAGCGCCATTTGATATCGAAGTCGTCCAGCCTCAAGTGCCCTTGGTGCGGAACGGTTCTATGACTTTGATCGTGAATGCGAAGCGGAACCCTGGTTTTGACAAGCCCATCAATTTGCGATTGCTGAGCGCTCCGGCCGGAATGGGATTCTCTGCGGTAACCATTCCTGGTGATCAGTCTACGATTGGGTTGCCGCTAACTGCGAACAACGGTGCTGCGATCCGAAATTGGCCGTTGGTGGTGATGGCTACCACCGACAACGGATTTGGTCCAATCAATATTGCGTCTGAGTTCGTAAACGTGGACGTGACCGAATCTCTCTTTGAATTTAAGTTCCAGAAGACGATGGCGGAGCAAGGGAAATCGGCCAATGTTATTGTGGGCACATCGCAAAAACGTCCCGTGGAAGGCACTGTTGAAATTGAGGTTCTTGGCATTCCGCCAGGGACACTAGTTGCAACTCCAAAAGTTCCATTCGCTGCCGACGGTACTCAAGTTGCGTTCTCGCTTCAAATCCCCGCAGAAACAAGAGCTGGCAATTATAAAACAATCGTATGCCGAGCGACTGTGACCAGCGACAAGGGTGTTATTACGCAAACAAACGGGAACGGCGAAATTCAAATCGACGTTCCCATTATACCGCCTGCCGCAACGACAGCCGTTGCAGCGGTAGCGCCAGCAGCCGCCCCCGCACCGACTGAGGCGGCGGTCAAGCCTTTGACACGCATAGAACTGCTAAAGCAACAAAGAGGCAAATAGTGAGATCCCTATTTTACATCGCAGCATCCTCACTCGCATCTTGCGTTTTGCTAGGATCGATCGTGCAAGGCGTTGACGAGATTCCAGCGTCTGAACCAGTAAAGACTGATAAATCCGCATTGGATTTGGCCATTGATTCTGCCCCCGCAACATGGCAGACTTTGGCGATCTACCCACCGGCGATCAAACTCAGTGCTAAAGAGGATAGTCAACATGTGATCGCGGTCGCGACCCGATCGGACGGCATCACACAAGATGTTACCGAACAGACAGAATGGAAGATTGCCAACTCCGATTTGGCACAGATCAATAACACAGTTCTTTCACCCAAAGCCGATGGTAATTCCCAAATCACGGCACAATGGCAAGGTCTATCGGCGAATGTGGAATTACAGATAACGAATTCTCAATTGGTTCGCAGCGTTAGTTTCGAACGCGACGTGATGCCCATCCTAACCAAAGTAGGTTGCAATACGGGTTCCTGCCATGGGGCTGCACGTGGGAAGGATGGATTTCGGATGAGTCTGTTCGGTTTCGACCCGGCCGGCGACTACCAGCGCATCACCCGCGAAAT
>JAYVBW010000004.1:0-5368 GCA_043750255.1 Pirellula sp. | reverse complement strand
AAATTCCATGCACCCGCTAGGAGCATGGATAATCGTGGCCCCGTTGGATCGCAAAGTAGCCGCGACTGCATCAATTCGTGGTGCAATTTCCTGGACACGCCGAACTGCGTTGACGCAGTGGTGCGAATCCCAAACATCGCAAATGATGATCGCGGTTTCAGTGGATTTCCACTTGGCCGGTATCTGAATGCGATGAAACTGATCGGGAAAACCGGATACTGGCGTTTGGCGAGTCGTAAGGATTTCGAGCTCGGCACTCAACGATGGCAAGACCATCGCGAACAGCCCAACGAAGAACGGCAGAACGAGGGGACGGGAAAACTGGAGGTAACGGAGTGCCAAGATATTTTCCTTTTCGCCGGCGAATTGGGACAAGCAACGGTTTGCTGCCTGGTACGACCATTGATTATAGGCGAAAAAAAATCAATTGTCGGGTTATGCCTCCGCCCGACAATTGATCATTGAGATGTAATTCTGGTTTAGAGCCAGGATTTAATCGACCGATGCGACTTCGCCCCCTGCGGCACTCCCGAGTGCATTCCATGTTATAAAGTCAATGCTGTCGGTAATAAAAGCGACGTGACCGTCGCAGTAAGTAACTTGAACACCGCCGGTGTGCAAGCTACGGGCCCCCATCATTCGAGGTCTCGCTACTGTACTCGTCGTGGTACATGGCATCCGAGGAATCAAGGACGATATACAGATTCCACCAGTTACCACGTCCGGCAATGTGCTATTAGGCGGCATGAACGTAATGAATCCTGTAGCGTTTCCCCACCAGCTAAACCCTCGCAGGTCCGTTCCACGCCCCTGAAGCTGTTCCGCTGCCATCAGGGTATTGCTCGTACCGTCGGGTATTTCGCTTAAAGAAACAGGTTTACCATAAACGCGGGTCCAAGTTCTGGCTTGAGCGGCGTTAACTGGACCATCGTCCCCAGTCGAGCCTGTATACATTCGAAACGGAGCTCCGAGGAAGAGAGTCGGCGGTGTAGTTGGCAAGGTACCTTGCAGGAAACTCGTATTACCGTAGTTAACCCCATAATTGTGATTGGTTATTGCAGCCAACGTCGCAGATCCGCCAATTGGCGCATTGGGTGTGTCACTTGGGCAAGTAAGCGTTGGAATTCTCGCGCTTGTTACTGGCCGATTGACCGGGCCTCCATATCTCGGGCCCGAATGATCTGCACCGCCATAATTCTGATAGATCGCATACATGGCGCTCTGCTCCATGTATGGCAGTACGCCAACTTGCCAAGTTCCCCAACAGCAACCAAAAGGTCCAACACCACCTGGAAAACGCCTGGTCGCGCTCTCGTAGTTATGAAAGGATAATCCAAGCTGCTTTAAATTGTTTTGACACTGCATTCGTCGAGCAGCCTCTCTCGCGGCCTGCACTGCGGGCAACAGTAACCCTACCAAAATGCCGATAATAGCAATAACAACCAACAGTTCAACTAGCGTGAATCCACGCTGCCTTAATCGCATAATAAACCCTCCAAAAAACTAAGTGAAATGACTATAAATTACAAATACAGTGAATGAAATTGTCGCTTGCAAGTTACTTCGAACGAATTGCAAACTAGGGAATAGTGAAATCGAATTTGTTTGGTCCAGCGTCGCTAACGGTCACCTCCTGCGTGGAATTTGTATTGTACTCAGCGGGAATTCGATCCTTCGAAACAATGTTGGCACCGGTAGGACCGGGCATACCATCAGCACTATCAGCTGGTGTACGACCATCGCCTGCCGTAATTGTGACTTTATATTTTCCCGGCTTAAGGCCTTGGTCCGCTGGAACGGTGTACTTCCCTTTACTAATTGAGGCTCCCGATTTCAAATTCGATGAGACAAACTCGATGATGCCATCGTCGAGCGCCTCGCCTTTTAATGTGACGACTCCGTTTACAGGTAATCTTCCGTCATTCCCAGCACCGCAACCGGTGATGAATCCAATTAACAAACAGACAATACCCATGCGGCAAATCGAAATACTCATCGTGGCTCACTTATAAACAATGTGTTTTAGACCAATTAAAACTAGTTTGGAAAGGAATTGGCGACAGAAGGACAAGGGAAGAGGTTGTCGAGAGATTTTTTCTGTCTCAACTACGAAACTAGCAAATTTCGACACCGATTGCAATAAAAAAGTGGAAATATTGAAAGTTTGTTTAAAAACGATTTAAAGGGTAGGTCGAAGTCAGGCACGTGACTCGACAACGTGTCTGGTAAGCTGATAGCCAATGAAATACACAGACCGTCATCGCGTGTAGCTCGGTAAAATGAGCGCCGTTGGGCTAGTGCTGGCATCTAGAATTCCATGTCCTATCCTTTTGCAATTTTGCTCGATTGCCTCTTCGATCGAAGTTGTACTTTTTGACAGGCGTACGCCCGTCGGCAAAGTTTTTCGAATCGCAAACCATTACCTACAAGTGACTTAAGAATTTTTTGCGCATCATGGCACGCCGGTTGCTCTCGCACTGGGAAACCTATCGACGACTGCCAAAACTGGCTCGCTTCGTTTTTAGGTGGGATTTGATTATCAGATCATTGGGTGCGGGGAGCCTGCACTTCGTAATAAACAGATTAATGTTCGTTGGTTGTTACCGACTCATCGCAAGGAGTTCACCGTGGCAAAACAAATGGTTTTTGATGACGAAGCGCGACAGCCGCTTTTGGCTGGCGTTTCCAAGCTCGCTCGAGCAGTTCGCAGCACCTTGGGCCCGCGAGGACGAAACGCAGTTCTCGATAAGGGTTGGGGCTCGCCGAAGATCACCAAGGACGGAGTTACGGTCGCGGAAGAGATCGAATTAGACGATCCGTACGAAAACTTAGGCGCTCAGCTTGTTAAAGAAGCTGCAAGCAAAACTAACGATGTCGCTGGTGACGGAACTACGACAGCTACTGTTCTTGCAGAAGCTATCTTCCGCGAAGGCCTCAAAATGATCGCCGCCGGAGCTGATCCAATGGCTCTTTCTCGCGGAATTGCCAAAGCTGTCGAATGCGTCAAAGCTGAAATTGACAAAGTTGCGATTCCAATCGACGCCAAGAATAAAAAAGAAATCAAGCAAGTTGCGACGATTGCAGGCAACAACGACCCTGCGATTGGCGACGTTCTAGCAGAAGCGTTCTTGAAGGTTGGCAAAGACGGTGTTATTTCGGTCGAAGAGGGCCGAGGCAACGAAACAACTGTCGAAGTTGTTGAAGGTATGCAATTCGACCGTGGTTTCTTGTCCCCGCACTTCGTGACCAATCAAGACGAAGTTTCTGTCGAGCTCGAAGACTGCTACATCTTGATCCACGAAGAAAAGATCAGCAACAACAAGAAGCTGATCCCTCTCCTCGAAGCCATCAGCAAGTCCAAGAAGCCATTGCTCATTATCGCTGAAGACATCGATGGCGACGCGTTGGCAACTCTTGTCATCAACAAGATGCGTGGCATCCTCAATGTCGCAGCAGTCAAAGCTCCAGGATACGGCGATCGCCGCAAAGCTATCCTCGGCGACATCGCCTCGTTGACCAATGCCAAGGCCATTTTCAAGGATCTTGGTATCGATCTTGAGTCCGTCAAATTGAGCGACCTTGGACGAGCCAAGAAGATCCACATCACCAGCGAAAACACAGTTGTTATTGGTGGTGCAGGTAAGAAAGACATTATCGAAGCTCGCGTTGTGCAACTCCGTCGCGAGATTGAAAACACCGATAGCGATTACGATCGTGAAAAGCTCCAAGAGCGACTTGCGAAGCTCGCAGGTGGCGTGGCTCAGATCAATGTCGGTGCGGCAACCGAAACTGAAATGAAAGAGCGCAAGGCTCTGATCGATGACGCCAAGGCTGCCACTCAAGCTGCGTTGGCCGAAGGTATTGTTCCCGGCGGTGGCGTGGCACTGATTCGTTGCGAAGCGGCCTTGAACAAACTCAAATTGGAAGGGGACGAGCGGTTTGGTGCTAAGATTATCGCCAATGTTCTTGACTATCCGCTGCGAGCCATTGCAAACAACGCGGGAGTCGATGGAGCTGTTGTCGTGAATCGCGTTCGTCAGCAAAAGGAACGAACCGAAGGCTATGATGCCAACACAGACAAGTATGTCGACATGATCAAGGCTGGGATTATCGATCCGGCTAAAGTTGTTAAGACTGCTTTGGGCAATGCAGCCTCAGTTGCTTCGCTGTTGCTGACAACCGAATCCTTGATCACTGAGATTCCAAAGGAAGAAGAAGAAGCGGCTGGCGGCCATCACGACCACGACCAAGGAATGGGCGGCATGGGTGGTATGGGCGGCGGCATGGGTGGTATGGGCGGAGGCATGGGTGGCATGATGTAGTTTTGTGGTAGATCCTGCCTGCCGGGCAGGGCCTCGCTCCGTTAAAACCTCCCCAATTCAATTTCAGTTCAACAAATCAAACTTTTTTAGTACCAAGGAATATTTCAAAATGGCAAAGGTAAACATCCGTCCTCTTGATGACCGTGTCGTTGTGCAGCCGCTCGAAGCAGAAGAGACTACCGCTGGTGGTATCGTTTTGCCCGATTCGGCCAAGGAAAAGCCACAACGCGGCAAGGTTGTTGCTGTCGGCCCAGGCAAGCTGCTAGATAGCGGTGTTCGCGGAGCTTTGAGTGTGACCGTCGGCGACGAAGTAATCTTCGGCAAGTACGGTGGAAGCGAAGTGGAAATCGACGGTGTTGAGTACAAGATTCTTCGCGAGAGCGACGTTCTTGCTAAGCTTGCTTAATACACTCAACCGATTTGTATCAATCTCCAAACCATCGCTTTTTGGGTGATGGTCTCCCGACCGACTTTTTCCAAAATCCATAAGGACTGCTAAGCGTGGCTAAGCAACTATTATTTGACGATCAGGCCAGAGCGAGAATGCTCCAAGGCGTAGAAAAACTGGCGAATGCGGTAGCCGTGACCATGGGTCCGACTGGTCGCAACGTTATCATCGACAAAAGCTTCGGCGGACCAACCGTTACGAAAGACGGCGTTACCGTTGCAAAGGAAATTGAACTCGAAGACCGTTTCGAGAACATGGGCGCAAAGCTCGTTGTTGAAGTCGCTCAAAAAACGAGTGACCTGGCGGGTGACGGAACCACCACGGCGACTGTTCTTGCGAGATCGATCTTCAAGGAAGGGCTTCGAAACGTAGCCGCAGGCAGCAATCCATCGGCCATTCGTCGGGGCATCGACAAAGCGGTTGAAGCGACCGTTGCGAAACTACAAGAAATGGCTAAGCCAGTCAGCAACCGACAAGAAGTTGCGGCTGTCGGATCCATTTCGGCAAACAACGATATGTCGATCGGAACTTTGCTGGCTGAAGCGTTGGAACGGGTTGGCAAGGACGGCGTTATCACGGTGGAGGAAAGCAAGACAGC
>JAYVBW010000003.1:0-8539 GCA_043750255.1 Pirellula sp. | reverse complement strand
ACCGCCGGGGATTTTCAAGGAAAGAATGCGGCTGGCAAATAACGCATTATCAAAGGCGTCCATCGCAGAAAAGCTGCTGTGTATGAAGAGCCCTCCTGCATTGTGAAACGCAACCGCCATTCAGGGCAACGAATCGACCGAAGGGAAGCCTAGCATACGATCGAGCCAATCGTACGTTGCGTCCCGTTCCGACTTCGGGAAATCATGGGGAGCGTTCGGAGTAGAGAGCATGAGTGGCATCGCAGAAGGGCCACTCTGGGGAATCGTGAATAAAGCGTAGACTTCCTCCGCCTTGGCAAATGCCTTGCGAACACCGCCAACATCGAAATTGTCGTCATTGACTGGAGAATTAGAACACAAACCGCGAGGAGCGAGCGCGGCTATAATCTCATAGAAATCGAATGGAACTTTGTCGGCGTTGTTCTCGTAAATATCGCGAATGCGTGGCATATAGCGGTCGCTCGTCCAGCCCGCTAATTTGCCGTTGTAGTAGTCGTGGAACGGCGTGAACCCGCAACTGGACACGACAGCCTTTAGACGTTCGTCGAAGACGGCCGTAAAGAGACCATTGTGACCGCCTAACGAATGTCCGATGGCACCGATCCGGTTCTTGTCAACTTGGGGCAACGATTCCAGTAGATCGACCGCGCGGATGTTGTTCCAAATCGCCTTCATCGAACCGCTGGCGTAGTTCGCTCCTTTGGTTTTGAAGTCGTATGCGTACTCTCCAAAGGATGGGTAATCAGGCACTAGACATAAATACCCGCGTTCAGCGAGTTCATGCGCGTAGTGCAACGATGAACTGCCACCCAAACCGGCGGGTTCATCTTTGCCAATATTCGTCGTTTGGTGCAAGCAAACCATCGCGGCGGTTTTTCCGCTCTTGGGCAAGTCGTTAGGGATCAACAGCCAAGCAGGCACTCGATCGTTTGGTTCGGGCGTGAACAGAATCTTTTGTCGCCGGTACTTTGGCAGTTGTTCTTCGGAGACGACTACCAAGTCGAGTGGAACACGGCGATCGGGGTCAGGTAACTTTCCCATCACAAGCTGCATGTTGGCTCGTATGTGCGACACTCTCTCGGCCCAATCGGCCATCGTTTTTACAGGCCGAACATTACCCGCCGCATCGCGTACGACGAGCAACTGCGAATGATCCGGATACGTTATGGTCGGAACGATGAGATCGGCCTCAACCGGTCGGATGTCGGGATATTCGTTTAGTTGGAGTTTGCGAAACTGTTTCCACGACAAGAGTTTGATTTTCTGACTGTTCAAAAAATCCCGCATAGCCGGATCCGTAAAGATCATTCGGTCCTGATTGCGACGAAGTGAACTGTCTGTGATTGCTCGAAGCTCGTCGTTGTCATGCCCACAATGGATGATCAACTGAGTTACACCCGGGCCGATTTTGGCAATTTCATCGTAATAGTGCAGCTTGCGTTGCTCGGGAATATTCCCGCCATAGAACTGGAGAAGGTTGTCGAGCAATGGGAGCTTTCGCTCTGTCAAGTTCAAAACCGACCTTTGAAATCGTTCCGCCAAGGCTGGATATTCCTTTTCCATCTCCGGAGCCATCCGCTTGAAAAACAAAATCGGAAGATCGTACGCGATAGCTAAATCAACATAGACCTCCACTAAATCGGGCCGGCATAGAACTGCTCCCATGTGCGTGTCGAGATGGCTCAGAGGGACACCGAACGCAAGAGCTTTGTCAATCTGGGCCGTGAGTTCGATCTTGACTTCTTCCGCGGAGGCGTTCATCGCAACTTGACTGACGTTGTCCCAAAGACAGCCCGTGGCGTCGACTAAACTAGGGACGCGATCGCGGGATGCGACAGGTCCCCAACGATAAAGATCCCACTCGGAATTCAGTGTCAAATGAATTCCATAATCATATTGGGGATGGCTCTTGGCGTACTCGGCGAACTCTTGGAACCAAGGGCATGGAACCATCACGCTCGCCGATGTCACAATCTCGCTTTCAAATCCGGCCTGAGTGGCCACGTTCACCGAGTGCGACATCCCTGCATCGTCTGCATGCACGATCAAATAACGCGGCTGCTCTTGGGCAAAACCGAGTGCCGTCAACGATGCCAGGTAAAGAATTGCCAGGGAAAGAATTGTCAGGGAAATGAAACCGAAACGGAAGATGTTCATGAATAATGCTCTAATACGGGTAGGGATTTTTGAAGACTGCGAAATACAATGATACCTGCTTCAGGCTTACAGATGGAAAAATCGAATCCAACTCGGCAAAAGCTCAAGGTGTCGCTTCGGAAGAAAATTCTATTCTCTGCTTTGACGACCATATGCGAGTTATCGCGTCGCCGCTCTCATGGAGGAGTTGGCACACTATAAACCTGACATCTTTGTAGTCTATTCTGTTCACAACGAGTTTTTGGAACGTAGCAACACACCGCTCCAGGCGTTGCAACTCATGAATGACGTGCAGTATGTCGAAGCGGCTCGAGTTCTCGCCGAAAGGACGCTTCTCGATGGCAGCGTAAAACCGCATGACCGTATCGAGTCTATTTTTCAGCAATGCCTATCTCGCAGGCCGACTCCATTGGAACTAAAAGCAATCGAATGGGCTGTCCAACAATTCCGATCCCGGTTCAAAGAGAATACAGCCGACGCCAAGCGACTCATCGCCATCGGCGAAAAGCCTTTCAACGCGTCGCTGCCGCCAGAGGAACTTACAATTTTTACCTTAGTTGCCAACCTTATCTTAAATCTCGACGAGCTCGTGAATCGGAACTAGCATCATCCGAATCGAGCTTGCCAACGCGGCCGAGAAGTTGGTTAGAATGTACGCTCGAATCGCAGCGCTATGCGACCTCAATCCACCCCAGCGAGTGCAAAAAGAGGGAGTACAAAAATGGGACGCAGCGCTGCGTCCCATTTTTGCTCGTCCGTTACCATCGGTCTAGAGGAATTAGTCAAAACCCCTGGAATGTAGCCAGGGGGCATGCTTGACAGAATGCCTGAGGTTGACTTTTGATGGGTGATGTGTCAAAACTTCAGCAAGTGAGTTCTTGTCGTCGTACCCGTTTCTTTAAAAAGCGGTTTTCGCCCGATGTCGGAAGTTAGGGGTTTTCAATGATCAGTTGTTGCTCGTCTTGCGAGCCGGTGTGCCGTTGGCTATCGGAAACTTGACTACGGCTTCGCAAATCGAGAATTTTGTCGCCAACGTCAACAACCGAATTTCGTCACCTGACAGTGCAGCGGTTGCAGTCGACGAACGGATCGCGAACGATGAGCAGCTGCCTTCGGACTATCGCAATGCGTTCCATACTTGGAAGCGTGGCGATCGAACGGTACAGGCCATGCACGCTCTCTTTGAATACGGAAACATTGAATCCGAGATGCGCTGGAGCATTACCAAGGTGTTGCTTCCACTCCTTCTGGTCCTGTGGCTCGTTGCCCAGGGCATGACGCTTCTAGTCGGAAGAATCTACCCCGAGCTAAAGGCCGTATACGAAGTCAGCAACCGAAAGACTTCAGCGAGTTTGCAGTTTCTGGAGTTCTTAAATGAGCACGCAAGGGTCGGAACGGTTTGTTTGACGGTGCTCATGGTATTTATCGTACTGCTGTGGTTGCGTGTGCCAGCCTGGCTCGTCCGCCTGGTCCCGGCACATGGGTTTACGAGCCAAGCGTTGCGAAAGGCTCAGCAATTCGAGCGCGAGGTACGTCATTCGAAAGCAGCGTTTTCAAAGCCGGATGGCCAAGCGACCTTGCTGTTGAGCACCGATGCCGAGCTTCGATCGAATGAACTGAGGGCGGTTCTTTGTCGAGAGACTTCGGTTTTCGCATCGCGCCAGTGGCTGCGTTGGTTTCCAATGATCGCTGGCACTTTGCTGAGTGGCTTACTGGTTTTTGGCTACGTTTTTTGTATGTTCTGGCCCTTGGTCGATCTGCTTCACCAACTATCCACGCCGTAGGAACTGCTGATGAATGTTCAGGACCTTGGATCAGGGGCGATACCGAATTGGTTGCAAACGATCGATCAGTGCCTTGTTCAACGCCAAGAAATGATCAGCTGCATAGAAAGCTGCCGGTCCCAAGCTCAATGGTTGAAGACAGACAATCAGCTTACGAATCTGCTCAGTCGATTGCGAGACGATGCTGGAGCAAACGATTTCGTCTCCAACAGCGACTTGGCCATGTTTCTTCCTCTTATTTTGCTGTTTGCTCCGAATCGGAATAGCGGCTCTGAATTCAATGATTGGATTCAGACTTATCTACGACAAGCCAATAGACGGCGAGTGATTTGGAAATGGTTGTCCTATCCTGTATTGCTACCCCTCATCTATTTGGCCATTATCATCGTCATGACCTTTACGATCATTCCGCAGTTTCGTCAAATGTTTGACGAGTTTGGCATGAGGTTGCCAGCGTCCACGATTCGGTTGTTTTGGATGAGCGAGCAGATCTCGGAGCACCCGATTCGGACCTTGTTTGGTTGTGCATTGCTAGGTGTCGGTGCTTATGGATTGATTGCAGGAATGCGATGGATTTTAGATCATTCTCACTATGTGCCTTTTTTGGGTCATCTTTCGCGAAGCAGCAAGAGGCAACTCGCCGGAATGTCTCGATTGACTGCAACGTTGGCGGAATTGTTGCGGGTGGACGCTCCATTGCCGGAGGCGATTCGAGTCGCGGGACTTGCTAGCGGCTACTCCTACTTTCGTGAGGCGGCTGAGACCGCCGCAAATGTTATGCGCTATGACGCTGGGCCATCGGGCGTCCGAATTATGCCTAGTTGTTTTCCTTCTACACTCATCCATGCTTTGCAGTCAGGTCCCAATCAGCAACCGTCCGTTGTCTTGATACAAAAATTGTCGAAAATCTACTCGGATCGACTAGAGCAACGCACTCGTTTCGCGCAAGGCTTTGTGGCACCAGCGATGACGATCGTAATGGCATGGTTTATCGGGGGCATCGTGAGATCGTTGATGATACCGCTGATTTCCTTGATAAACGCCCTCAGCGGATAGAAAGCCCAACGCAGCCTTGAACCAACAAACTGCAAACAGGATTGTTTCTTCGCCATTCGGCTTGCCGTGGCGAGCAAGTCCGTTCTTACCGATCGAATCGATGACTGCCCGTCAGT
Source organism: Pirellula sp. (assembly GCA_043750255.1). GTDB lineage: Bacteria > Planctomycetota > Planctomycetia > Pirellulales > Pirellulaceae > JBKCUI01. The sequence continues at coordinate 3,426 of JAYVBW010000003.1, read as the reverse complement.
ATTCGTTCCTGTTGATTTTGGCCACCGCACATGAACAGCAATTGCCGATTGCTTCTTTGATAGCTGCGTTCTCGGTGGAGCATCGACGGCGTTTTCGTGCTCGACTTGCGCAATTTGCATCAATTCTGCATTACAACCCATGCATCGCTTCGGCGCTGGAACAGACACCAGAACTATTGCCCGACGAATCGGTGACCGCGATAAGGCTTGGCTCAGAATTGGGGACGCTATCCGCGACCTTCGCTCAGTTATTAGAAACCGACGAGCCTAAGGCCGATGACGTCCAGGAAAAATGGAATTCGGTAATATGCTATATCATTGTGCTGTTACCGACACTTGGGATTATCGCATTGGGTTTTTGTTTCTTTGTTGTCCCGACTTTCAAAAAGATGTTCGATGAATTCGAATTGAAGCTTCCAGCAGCGAGTCAGCTTTACCTAGTTGTGGTAGACGCGATTGCCGTGGCCTTTGCACCATGTCTTTTTCTGTTTTTGGTTTTTGCGGCTCTTTACCTGTTTACACCACTCGGGCTTTTATTGCGACGATTCTATCGTCGTTACTTGCCCGGCGCGTACTCAGCTAGATCCAGACGAAGTGTATTGCAACTATTGGCTCTTTCGCAGCAGAGAAACTCTTCTCTAAAGACGGCCATTTCGTCGTTGGCAAGAATTCACCCGACGCCTGCTGTGCGACGCCGTTTTCAGAGAGCTAGCCGCAAAATCGAAACAGGATGCGATCCATGGCATAGCTTGGCCGATCAGAATTTTTTATCACATCAACAATCGCAAAGCTTGTCAGCTATGCATGAATGCGAATTGCGTAATTGGACTCTGCTTCGATTGGCGGGCTGCAATCAAGTTGCAGAGCGACGCAGGGCCTATACTTTTGTTTCGTTGGTCCAGCCGATTTCCATCCTACTAATTGCACTGGCGGTGCTTTGGACCAGCTTTATGTGTTTTGGGCCCCTTGTATCCTTGGTGACGAGTCTTACCTAATGCTTGATCGTAATAGAATTCGAGGATTCACGAACATTGAAGTTTTGGTTTCGTCCGCACTTGTGCTCGCAGCGATTGGAACCCTTACATCGTTGGTGCCTCGACTGGGCAACGTTTGGCGAGTCTCTCGCAATGACCAATTAGCCACCCATGAACTTGCAAATCAGCTTGAAGTGCTGACCGCGATTCCGGAATCGCAATTGAGACAAGCTCTTGAAAGTCTACAAGTCTCATCGGAACTAATGAACTCCCTCCCCAATGCATTATTGCGTCACAAATTGCTCGACGATGAGAACGGTAGGAGGATCGTGCTATCGATAGAATGGGACCGCGTTGCTGATGCCAAACCGATATCCATGGTTGCATGGCTGCCAACCAAGAAGCAGGATGAGCAGCTGACTAACAAAAGCGGTGCGAGGGGAACGCCATGAAACGAAACGGAATAACGCTGGTCGAAACGATAATCGCAGTATCGACCAGCAGTATGCTCCTGCTGTTGGTAATCGGAGTACTCCATCAAGCGATGCGACTTTCGAGCAAAGCCAAGAGCAGAACAGAGTTTCATCAATCCAACATGAGGCTGTCCGCGCAATTCCGCGAGGATGTTCATCGCGCAACAAACTCACAACTGGGTGACGATGGTTCGTTGACTTTGATGTTTACGGAGTCCGAAACAATTACGTATCGCATAGAGAGCGGTGTCCGTCCGAGTCTGGTTCGAGAACTTAAACAGTCGCATGACGCGAACAAACGGCAAGATTTCTTTCGTCTGCTCGACAATGCGAAGTGCGAGTTCAAGATCAAGGACTCTCCGTATCGTGTGACGCTCGACATCAATACCGAGATTCCTGGGGAAGACCAATTGCAAAGAGTTGAATTGCGAGTTGCAGCGACCGCAAACCGTTGGTCTCAATTGGCGTCGCATACTGGAGTGTCGCCATGACCCTAGCGAAACGCAAACCACACAATGGAGCGATTCTGGTTGCGGTGCTCGTGACCATGCTCGTCGTCACATCGATTGTCGGGACGACTATGGTTTTGTCATTGCGTAGTCAACGCGAGTGTCGCGTCGAACGGCAAATGACGCAAATTCAATTTTTGTGCGAAGCCGGAGCGATTCGAGCTTCCGAGCGATTGCTTCAGGAGCCGACTTTTACGGGTGACCATTGGCTACCAGACTTAGGTGACGGCACCGATGCGATCGCTGAAATAATAACGCAAATCATTCGCAAACCAAACCAACAGCCAATCATCGAGGTCATGGCCAGCCTTGATGCGGGACCGTACCTACAACGTGTCCAACGAACAATTAGTTTCCCAATTCAATTACCAACGAAATAGAGGTTCATGATGAAGATTTGGCATAATTCAGCGATGGTTTACCACGCAAAGGCGAAGTACCGTCGCGCGTTTACGCTTGTCGAATTACTCGTCGTCATTGCAATCATTGGGATCTTGGTTGGCTTGTTGCTGCCTGCCATACAAGCGGCACGCGAAGCGGCGCGCCGATGCTCTTGTTCAAATAATTTGGGGCAATTGGGGCTCGCCATACATCATTACGAATTCAATCGTGAGCACTTACCCGCTGGCGTCATCAATGACTCAGGACCAATTCAAAACCAAGCGGTTGGCCAACACATCAGTTGGATGGTTAACATCTTGCCTTACATCGAACAGATCAATATTTACCGAAACATTGATCAAAAGATTGGGGCTTATGCGCCGGAGAACGAAGAGGCGAGGATCGTACGTATCGTATCCTTTCAATGTCCATCGGATTCGTTTATGCAAGGTACAAAGGAGCTAGACAATACGTCGCAAGAAAGCAGTTATGCTGGTTGTTATCACGATGTCGAGGCCCCGATCGATCGAGATAATAATGGATTGTTGTTCTTGAATAGCAAACTGCGATATAACGAAATCTTGGATGGTTCGTCGAATACGATTCTCCTCGGCGAAAAGATCGCTTTGCAAAATGATCTTGGCTGGATGTCCGGCACAAACGCGACGCTTCGAAATACAGGTGCGTTCACCATTCCTGTACGCGAGAAAAGTCGCTTTCGGATGGAGGAAGACACTCCGAACCCGTTGGTCGCCGGAGGCTTTGGTAGCTACCACACAGGGGGAGGGAATTTTGCATTCGCGGACGGTAGCATTCGATTTATTTCTGAATCGATCAACGTCGAATTGTATCAAAATCTTGGCAACCGAAATGACGGTGCGATGATCGGTGGATCGTTTGACTAGTGCCGGAATATTTAGTGGAAGCGGAGCCCGACAAGCCTGAGACACATCCATTCGAATTCCAATTTCGGCAGCTCAAACCAACCGGTTAGCATCGTACGGAAAATAAGTGGCATAGGCTTCCAGCCTGTGGACGTCAAATCACAGGCTGGAAGCCTATGCCACAATGAAGAACCGACAGTAATTT
>JAYVBW010000002.1:0-3253 GCA_043750255.1 Pirellula sp. | reverse complement strand
TAACGCCCTTCGGCTAATGAATAATCTGCACTAGTGGTTAAACAAAAACTCACGAGACGTCATCAGACTCCAAAGCAGATCCTCTAACACCGTCCGACGCTCATCTTCGGATGAGTCAGACAGTTCTTTTACGAGCGACTTTGACTCCGATTCACTCGGATAACGTGACAAGCACCGCAAGTACGCGACTTGCACCATGGCGGCATAGTCCGTCTGGTGTGTGGCAAGGAGCTGGTCGACAACGCTCCCTTTTTCTGCGAGCTTGGCATTGAGAGTATCCCCGTTGCTGAGGTTGAGAACTTGGGTCACACTCGGTTCGTCGCTTCGTTCGCATTCGCAAGTGATTCGGCGCTGATTTCGACCGAACGTCTTCAGGAAATTGTTGTCGACGCTCGAATCGTACAACTGAATCGCTCGCGTCCCCTTGCTGTAGAACTTGGTGTCCCGCTTATCCCCACCTAGAAAAGCAACCTTGTTGAAGACGGTAGGCACGGTCGACACCGATACCATCGCATCGAGGATCACTTCTGCCATTAGACGCCGCGGATAGTAATGCGAAAAATATTTTTTGTCGTCTTTGTTCAGTTCCGTTGTTATGCTGCTCCGTTGATAAGACTCCGAATTCAAGATAACTCGCATTAATTCCTTCAGATCGTATTTGTGCATCACAAGATGCTCACAAAGACCTTGCATGAGGCCTGGGTTGCTTGCAGGATTGCTTGCTCGCAGATCATCGACTGCATTAACGATTCCTATGCCAAAGTATGCGGCCCAGACTCGGTTGACGATCGCTCGAGTAAAGTACGGGTTGTCAGGCGATGTTAGCCACTGGGCAAGATACTCGCGTCGGTCCTCGGTGGAGTTAATATCCAACGGCTTCGCATCCAGCGGTGCTGGCGGTTGCGGCTTGCCTCGCAATGGCTGAATTAAATCGCCTCGTTCCACAACGAATACCGTCCGAGAAGCATCGCCATCTCGCGTTTCTCCGCCCCAGCCCTTGGCACGCACTCGCGCGAACAAGTTGGCCATCGCGTAATATTGGTCGTTGGTCCATTTTTCGAGCGGATGATTGTGGCATTTTGCACAACCAATCGAAAGTCCCAAAAACGCTTGGCAAGCGTTTTCGGTCATCCCCTCCGGATCCTGATTAATCGCGTAAAAATTCGTCGCACCATTCTCGAGAGCTTCACCGCGAGCCGTCAAGATTTCGCGTGTGAACTGATCCCAAGGCGTGTTCTTTTGGACATGACCTCGAATCCATTGATAATAGGATTTGATACCATCGGCTCTTAGCAGGTTGCTGTTGAGCATGAGCAAGTCAGACCAGCGATAAGTCCAATAGTCCACGTACTCGGGACTCTCCAAAAGCGAATCGATCCATCGGCTTCTCTTGTCGGTTGAAGCGTCCTGTAGGAATGTGTTGACTTGTTCTTCGGTCGGCAAGGTACCCGTAGCATCCAAGGCCGACCTGCGAATAAATTCACTGTCGCTCGTTCGGGCTGATGAATCTAAACCGAGTGCAACAAGCTGCTTTGCAACATGTTCGTCGATGAAATTGGCGAGAGATATAGTGTTGTTTGAGCTGCCTTCTTCGCTAGAGAACGGGACGCTGAGACGAGACGAAACGATTCGGCTCGCAAACCACGCGTTGACAGCCCCCTCTCCAGGACCCATTACTTTGGCTAGACCATGCTCGTCGACAGTCACAATCGACTCGTCCGTTGAACTAAACTTGGACCAACGAGTGACGTCTTCGATACGACCGTTGCTGTAGTGGGCCCGCACGTTTATCGATTGAGTATTCCCTCGTTCTAATCGTACTGCGGCAGGCAAGATCTCGAGGCGGACGAGGCTAGGATCGGTCGCTTTCGTGCCAACAGCACCGTTTGCAATCCACTTTGCAAGCATCGCATAGTCGACTGAGTCTGGAGGCAGCCGCAATCCTCCCTTGTGCTCGATGGAACCGCTTGGCTTCGCAATGAAGAGCGACGTAGCAGGTGAAGCGACCTCGATTCGCCGCCCCCCGTCTTGCCGCGTGATATTGAAATGGTCCGCCACGGGATCGTAACCTCGCAACGATAATCTAAAACCGCCTTTGCCTGCCAATGCTCCGTGGCACGACCCCATATTGCAACTGTTGCGTGCCAAGACCGATTGGATGTGGTTACTAAACTCCACATGGAGCGCCTTTTCCGCATCGCGACATGTGATTGTCGCCGTTGCGTGAGCAATCTCGCCATCACTCAGTTTGTATTCGATGCTAAGCGTCGTAGTCCCCGATCGCTTTGCAGTCAATTGAAAGCAACCCGGCTCACTGCTTTCCAGTTTGACCAAAGATGGATCTAGGATTTGAATATTGGGAGTCGTACCGACCATGGGACCAATCGTTCCGTCGCTAAGCACAGTTTGGACTGTCCCATGTTGAATGCTGTTTTCATAGGTCAAGTCAATGGTTTCGGGAAGAACTCGAATGCCTACCGGCTTGGCGGCAAGCGATGCAGAGCTCGACCAAATGACGAGCAAGATCGCGAGGGAGGTTATTCGCATATGAAAATAGGTTAGGATTACGAGGGTAGGAAATCAGCGAAAGTAGCGTGGCCCCATTTTACAACAATCCATTGTTTCTGCACAAATGAATAACATGAAACTCACAATATGGCGACAAATCGAGCGCAAGGTTCAGTGGTTGACTATGCAATGAATAATTTTCAGCGTGCAATTGCCAAAGCGACCTGCCCGATCGAATCCGGTGAACCCGATGAACCTCTGGTTATACAAGCCGCCACATCGCGAGTGGCGGTAGCGATCGGATTATGGATAGGTGGCATTACCTGGACTGGAATTGTGTCATTGATTTTGTTGGCAGTCCGACAAAATAAAGACTGGTTGCCGATAGCGATAGTTTCAGTATTCCTTCTGATCGGGATCGCACTGTTGTTGTTTGCATTCTATTCGACTTTGCAAATTTTCAACCCCAGCCCGATACTTGCTTGCAGTCAACGCGATATTTATCCTGGGAGTGAGTTCGAACTCAGTTGGATGTTTCGCGGGAATGCCAAAAAAATCAAACACCTTGAAATCGTGCTCGAAGGCATTGAAAAGGTTTCGTATCGGCAGGGTACCAGTACACGAACCGAAGAAAAACCATTCTATCGACAATCAGTCGTCAATAGCGAAGTGCCTGAAACCACCGCACAAGGATTTGAGTTGGTATCTATTCCGAATTCCACGATGCACTCGTTTAAGTCATCAA
>JAYVBW010000001.1:0-4344 GCA_043750255.1 Pirellula sp. | reverse complement strand
GTCCGAGTCAGCAACCGCTTTCGCGGAAGAAATCAAGACCTTGGGCGAGAAGATCGTCGGCCTGACGCTCAAGCAAGCCAAGGAATTGAGTGATTATTTAAAGGAAGTCCACGGCATCGAAGCCGCTTCCGGTGGTGGTGTCATGATGGTTGCGCCAAGCGATGCCGCTCCGGCTGCACCAGTGGTTCAAACCGAATTCGATGTTGTCATGACATCATTTGGCGAGAAGAAACTGGACGTAGTCAAGGTCGTAAAGAACTTGACCGGCCTATCACTGATGGACTCCAAGAAGCTGGTTGAAGCAGTTCCTGCCAAGATCAAAGAAGGCGTTTCGAAAGAGGACGCTGAAAAGGTCAAAGCAGAACTCACCGAAGCCGGTGCTACTGTTGAACTCAAGTAGTCGATACCTGCAATCTGCGTTTTGACGCAGATCGTCGGCACATTGATGACTCGTACATTGAAAAGGCATGTTCGCTGAACATGCCTTTTTTGTTTGCCCAGCGAAGCTGGCAAAAGTGCCCCCCGGCTTCAATGGTCAGCGGGCGGAGCCGCTGCCCCCACCACATCTACTTAGGGAAATCCACTCGCATCCAAAACGGATGCTGCCGATCAGCACGTCCTCGAACATCTTCGAGGATCACGCGCGAGTCTGGCTTCGGGTCCCTCCGTTCTCGCTTTCCTTTGATCGAAAAATGGATCTCTTTCTCTAAATCAATTATTTCTGGTGAAAGCCAAAGCGTAAAGTTCTTGGCAGGCACCGTTTCCATCAATACTGTGTTGTTTTCTTTGATGATTGTCGACTTAATTTCATATTCGAATCCGGCCTTATAGAGTAGAGGAGGAACCAATTTGTCCTGAAACAATTGCTTGGTTTCGAACCACCAGAAGAATCGATCGCCAGCTCGCGACGTGGTTGCCTTGAACTCCTTCGGAAAAGGATTTCGAACGCGTGCCGGGAAACTCATCCAGTCCATAATGCGAGGCAATTCTTCCTGAAAATGGTCTGGCTTTCGGCCTCGGTAGAGGGTCACCAAACAGTCTATTTGCTTAATGCTCAGCAATTTATCCCACTCCTTTCCATTCGTTTCCGTGAACTTGTCCAGTTCTCCCGACACAAAGTAGCTTGGCACGTAATATGCATTGTTCATGTACTGAATAACGTATTTCCGTGCCTCGCCGCTTATCACAATATTGCCAGCCCACAAATCGGGATGTGCCAAGCCAATGTCCCAGGCAGCGTCCGCGCCCATAAAATGACCTGATAAAAATACCCTGTCGGTATCGATGCTAAATCTTCGCATGGCGTCGCGGAGTGGAGCAAGTATCAAGGCATGCTCATTCTCGGTGTAGTTATAACTCGGTTGCTTGGGTTCAGCCCAATCGGGCGAAACCACAATGTAACCTCGTTTCGATGCCTCGCCAAAACAACGCTGAGCTTCTGGCGAGTAATACCCGGCCCACCATGCAATTTGCCACTCCATATTGGACAATTCGCCGGGCAAAGTAAAGATGCAAGGGTATCGTCGGAATGGATTGTATTCTGGTGGCAGTTGTACCATGTATCTGGCTGTACGCCCGAGCATGTCCCCGCCCATTGGAACTTCGATTGCAAATCGACCCTGAATTGGCGACTGGCTTGGCGATTGCGAACTTTCTGGTGCTGCTATGGTATGTAAAACAGCCTCGGAATCCAATGTGGGTTTTGGCGGCGACATATTCGCGATAATCTTCGCGACCAAATCTGGCGTACCAGATTCGAGCTTAGTCAATTCTTGAAGAATTTGGTCGTCTCGTACCGTCTTGGAAAGATACTGGGTAATCAGGCGTCGAGCTTTGATTCCCGAAGCAACGACCAACGCGTTGTCCTTGCCTGCGGCAGGACCAAAGATCCAACCGCTAACCGCAAGCGCGGCCAACTGTTCCGGCTTGAGCGTCGCATCGGATTTCCTTCGTCGGTAGTCAGTGAACCGAAGTGCAGTATCAGCAGTCAGATTGGCCGTGATCTCCGGCAACAACGACTGCATCTCTGCTCTAACAGTTGCGTCGGGGATTTTTGCAATATCGTCCGTCATCCAACCAATCAGCTCGTCGCGATCTTTCTGACCATTGGCTAGGGCCTCCAGTTTACCCTCCACTTTCAGTTGAGTTTCGATCGACAACCCAGCCTTTTTGATGTTTTCAAGAATGCGTTTTGAAAATTGAAATTGCCCCGCTTGTTGGGCGGTCTCGGACGCAGCGAAAAGTTGATCGGCTATGTTTTGATCCAACCGCTTCAGTTCGGATTTAATGCTTTCCAGCTCCGAGAATTTCTGGATAGCAAGGACCAATACTTTACGGGCTTCGACAAATCGTTTGGCTGAACTAAAGAGATTTACTATCTCCAGCCAGTCCTTGGATTTCGTCTGGCTTGCATTAAGCATTAAAATTTCTTGAAGTTTCTCACTATCGAAACTAGAAAGCGAAACCCTCATATCCCATTCAAAAACACCTTTTTCGCCTCGCAACCCTTCGACTCGTACGAAGTTCGACGTAACCTCCGTGATCCCCTGAACGATTTTTGCGACCTCTCCGTCCGGTCTCCTTACAAAACAAATGCGACGCCCGAACACATCAAACTGCGAACAATTAATAATTGGGCCGGGGGGAACGCTTTGCGCTTTGTCGGCTACCAATGACCTGTTCCCCAGTTCAATTTTGAGGAGGCTATCGTTCACTTGAACAGGCGCTCCGCAGCGATTGAAGTTTACATAGGTTTTCCGGAGCCCATCATCTAAGACAGAGATTAGTAGCGCCTTGGTAACTAAGTTTGAATTGACACTGGCTGTTGGGAGCACGGTGAACTCAACCTTGCTCTCTTGCCCTGGGCCCAGAACCATCCCGTCAACAAGAGGCAATTGTGTTTGTTGCCCCAATCCAACGCCAGGGAAAAACGGCGCTAAAAAAAACGCGAGAGTCAATCTCGCGTTCATGCTGCAAGCTGGTTTAGAAAGGGTTGAATGCGAAAAGAATTTGGCCATGCGTAAGATTCTCTATGTCGGGCAAGACAACCTTTCTGAACGCTATCTATCGACCACCAAAGTACTTTTTCAACGTCTCAGAAGCAGCGTCCTTCGTATCTTTTGTTGCAGGTCCAGTCACCGTTTGTTTTGGCAGCTTCATTGGCTCTCGCTTTTCCGGTCTCTTAAGCTTTGAAGGTTGAGGTGCAGCCGAATCTACTTTCGAAATCTGCGTCCCTGCTGACTGAGTCGTTTCTTCCATCGCTATCTGTCGAGTTTCAAATTCAACACTCCGATCGACTTGGTCCGCCTCAGATAGCCAAGAGCCGATGTCAACGCTCTCCCGCGAATCCTGATTGCTCTGCTCTGTCATTCGACCGGCAGCTTCTTTAACCGATTGCACCTCTGGCTGTTTGGAATTGGCGATCCCAACCTCCAATAGAATTTCAAATTCCAATTGGCCACATCGCAGTCGGTCACCATTCTTAAGAATTTTGGCCTTATCTGGCGACACTTGCTTTTCGTTAATGAATGTCCCATTTCGACTTTTTAAGTCGACCAATAGCAGTCGTCCATCTTTTTGAACGATCGCGCAGTGTTTTCGACTGATCGATTCGCTCTTAGGTCGCAATTGACATGACTCACCGCGGCCTATTAGGAATTTTTCGTCTTTTATAGGAATTATTTTTCCTTCGTGTGTTCCAGAAACGACTTTCAGCGAAACCTGCATTGCCTGCCCTTTATAGAAGTCGTAAACAATCGTACAGTTCAAACAAAATCAAAAAACCAGCCGAACTTCGCGTGCGTTTGAACACACTGAGTCCATAATATTAATCACAAGTCGCCTAATTGGCTACGGCAAAGGAATTACGGTCACCCATAAACGCGGGTTACGCGATGGTCCTTCGCATCGCTAAACAAGTCACCTAATTTTCCATTGTACCAGTGAACTGGGAGGAGTTGTGACACTCCCTGCTTTAAAGATGCGACAAAAAAATCTATCCATCCGTCAAGCTCTCGATTCGATGACTCGGCACTCGAACCAACACCCAAATAAGACGCGTCATTGTTCTTAAATCCCCCCAATTCTTTTTCAGGAACCATCGACATTTGCCCAATTCGGTGGCCTGGAGTAGTGCCCTTGGAATCATCCAGTAGACCGAACAATTCGAGCGTCGATTGAGAGCGACGGAGGAGAAAGCTGCCATGTTGCAGCAAGCAAGCAGACGATCTGCGTTGAGCACTGCCCAATATTTTATCGTCACCAACAACTACGTCTACAGGCGTGCGCCTTGAAAAACAAAGAAATGGTTCCTGGTTTTTTCCAATTGTCGTTTTATTCGTGCAT